>JASHRR010001427.1 GCA_030037185.1 Xanthobacteraceae bacterium
AGGACCGCCGCGTGGTATTCAAAGTCCGTTCTGACCTTCAGCGATGCCATCGCGGCAGTTCGACGCGAAATATGGGCGCATCAGATTTCTTTCATGTCCCGGCCACGCCGAGACCGTATAGAAATTCCAATCCATATCTGGCGCCGCATGGAGAATGCTCTCGCATACGCGGCCTAAATCGGCCAAAGTCAAGCTCACAAGTTGTGGATTGGGATGCGACCGAAGACCAGAAGAACACCTAAGGTTAAAACCTCATTAACCAGTTGAGAGCCAATGGGTTGGTCCGATTCGGGGGACCAACCGATGCGAGCGAACTTGTTTTGGCTAGATTACGAGCGGTGGGCGAAGATCGAGCCGCTCATTCCAATGAATCGACCTGGCCAGAAACCTCAGAATAATCGAAGGATTTTGAGCGGGATCAGTCATGTGCTGAAGACGGATGTCGGTGGCAGGACTGTCCATCGGAATATGGCCCGTATACGATGGTGTACAACCGCTTCAATCGCTGGAGCGGGCGCGGAATTTTGGCGGCAAATTTTTTGAGACGGTGGCGGGCTCGCCGGAGCCGCCCGAAGAGGTGGCGCCGGACAGCACCGACGTCAAAGCTCACCGCTGCGCTGGCGGCGGAAAAAGGGGCCTCGGAACAGGTGATCGGCGTCACCAAGGGCGGCCGCAGCAGCAAGCTATATGCGCTTGTCGATGAATTATGCCGACCGTGGGTGATCATTCTGACGCCCGGCAACATCGCCGACTGCATGGTGGGGCCGGAGTGCGCGAGCTTGAGGGCCGGCATCAAAAAGCTGCTTGGAGACAAGGCTTATGACAGCGACTCATTCCGCGAGTTACTCCGGCAGGATGGCATCACACCCGTGATCCCAGTCGGTCGAATCGCAAGAAACGCATCCGTTACGACAAAAAAGCCTACAAGGGCCGCAACGTCATCGAGCGCTGCTACTGCCGACTCAAAGATTTTAGGCGCATTGCCACGGGCTGCGACAAACTCGCTGGAAACTTTTCTTCCAGCGCCCGGAAGGCCATTCATCGAGCAAATGGATGCGGCGATAGCCTGCGCTCAAGAACTTGGAGCGCCCGTCGACCGGCGCCAGTGATGTTGACGCAGCCGGTGGACTGACCGCTTTCGTTTTGGGGGCTCTCGCGCTATCGTGATTTCTGGCAGGAGGCGTAGGACCGCCGCGATCGCATTGACGCCCGCACCTTCCGAGACCAGAGAATTCTTGATAGCCCATCGCAAGCTGTCCGCACCGATTGCAAATATGCGCAGGGTAGCCGTTTTCGAGAACTGCGGCGACGTTGCTGTCAGCGACGGACTTCAGCGTATACCGGGGCAGGTCAGAAAACGAATGAAGCTCCGCCCATGGACCCCATGGTGCTCGAGGAGCAGCAAAGGAAGCTGCAGGAAGTTTTGCAGAGAAGGTAGAGCATTTCCCGAAGAGGCATCGGGGCTTTTGGGCCGTACATGCTAGGATCGTCAACTGGCTCAAATCAAGTAGACTACGGCGGCGACGACGCATACGGCGCCAATGAGTTGCGCAAGGGTCTCGAAAGCCAGGGGTGGAACTGGTCCTGCTTCGTTGCCCCGAGAGGACCGGGGCTTTTGCCTGCCTGCTTGGCTAACTGCCGAGCGCCCTAGCAAGCCGCCGCATACTGGCATGCTGGGCACGCTGGCCTAGCAGCGGCGGAACGCGAGCTGACTGCGCCGCAATGAAGGCGGTGTTCTGCTTCGTTAGGCGGAAGACGCGGAGGATCTTGCCGGGCCCTTCGGACGGAATCGGTTGGCTGAGAGGCGGCGATAACCCCGAAAACAACCGGGCGACCCGAGGGCCGCCCGTTGATTGCCTTGGGCCGAATTAACGGCCATCAGCATTGTGGCCCTCGTCCTGCTCACGGGATCGCGAATCACTGCGACAGAAGACAGGAGATGGAAAATAGGGACAGCGATCCAAATTCTTCGCATGGACGTTCGCGATGCTCGGCTTCGAACCCTGTGACAGTGCAATCGTTCCGCCCAGGACCGTGAACGCAAGTGTGGTGGCGATGACCTTGGTGATCATATGACGCTCCTGTGAGTTGGTTGGCTCGATTGAGCGAACGCCTGAATTATGTTCGGGCAAACGGGCGGGCGTCTGTGAAGGCGTTTACATTCGGAGTCGTTTTAGATTTGCGCCTTTGGTTGCCAGCCAAGTTTTGCTCCCAATGTGGCCGCGCCCCGTTCGGTGTTGCGGGCGATCGCGCTTTGCCTCACCCAGGTCTTACACGCCGCGGCACCTTGCTGATAGGATCCTCACTGCGAGGGCAGCCCTCGAGGGGGAACGCAAGCAGGTCACCGTGCTGTTCGCCGACATCAAGGGTTCGATGGAATTATTTGCCGACCGCGATCCCGAGGCTGCGCAGAAGCTCGTCGACCCTGTGCTCCAACGGATGATCGAGGCAGTCCACCGCTACGAAGGCGCCGTCAACGATGTTATGGGTGACGGGATCATTCGCTCTTCGGCGCGCCGATCGCGCACGAGGATCACGCGGTGCGCGCCTGTTATGCGGGGCTTCGGATGCAAGAGACCGTCAGGCGATATGCAGAGGAAACTCAGCGGTCTGATGGAGTTGCGCCGATGATCCGGGTCGGCCTCAATTCAGGCGAGATCGTCGTACGTGCCATCGGCAACGACTTGCGCGTCGATTACACGGTGGTCGGTCAGACCGCGAACCTAGCGGCTCGTATGGAACAGATGGCACAGCCTGGCTCAATCCTTACAACCTCCGACACCTCCAAATGGCTGAAGGCTACGTTACGGTGAAATCGCTCGGCCCCGCGTCCGTCACGGGGCTCGCCGATCCAGTGGAAATCTACGAAATTACGGCGGCCAGCACCGGGCAGAGTCGTCTTGAGGTCGCCGCGGAACGTGGCTTGACGCCCTTTGTCGGCCGCGATGTCGAGCTGGAGCAACTTCGCCGCGCGCAGCAGCTTGCGGGCCATGGTCTCGGCCAAGTGGTGGCGATCGTCGGCGAAGCGGGCGTAGGTAAGTCGCGCCTGGTGCGCGAGTTCGTTCGTTCGCAGAACACGGCGGATTCGCTCATTCTGGAATCGAAATCTGCCTCCTAGGGCCACGCGACGCCCTACTTATCAATCATCGAACTGTTTAGGGATTATTTCAAGATCAGCATCCACGACAGTACGCAATCCATCCGCGAAAGAGTGGTAAACATTATTTCGGCGATCGATGCGTCTTTGCAGGATGCGATTCCGCCGGTGCTGGATCTTCTCGATTCCTTGGTTGACGACGATCCATTCCGGTCTCTTGACCTAGTCCAGCGTCGGCGGTCTACCTATCGGGCAGTCGTTCGCCTGTTATTGAGCGAGAGCCGGGTGCGACCGGTCATCGCTGTCTTCGAGCCGCGCAGGACGCTCGCTTCCTCCTGGTGGTAAATTACCGCCCCGGATACAAAGACGAATGGAGACACAGGCCGAATTATCGCCGGTTCCGTCTAGATCCCTTTGTCAGCGAGGATCTGGCGGAATTTCTCCAGGCCCTGCTGGGCTCTGATGGAAATCTGTCCGCCCTGAAGGAATTTCTAGGGAGGCGCGCAAGCGGGAATCCGTTTTTCGTTGAGGAGATCATATGCAGGCTGGTCGGTACTGCTGTGCTCGAGGGTATGCCCGGCAGCTACCGCCTCGCGCGGCCGTTCTCCAGCACTGAGGTCCCGCCCACAATACAGGCGGTGCTCGCTGCGCGTATCGACGCGCTGCCTGCCGCCGCCAAGCAGCTGCTGGAGGAGGCAACCGTGCACGACGCGCCATTCGCCCTCCTGCATGCAATTTGCGGGCTGGCGGAGGATCAGGTTCGCGGCCTGCTCGACAATCTGCAGACTTCCGAATTCCTCTATGCGACACAGCTCGTTCCTGAGCTGCGATATAAGTTCAAACACTCCCTCACCCATGACGTCGCATATAGTGGGGTGCTCCGAGAACGCCGCCGCGCGATTCACGCGCGCGTCGTGGATGCCATAGAAAGGCTATACGCCGACCGCTTGGCCGAACAGGTCGAGCGGTCGGCGTATCACGCCGTCCAGGGGACTCTGAACGAGAAGGCAGTGCACTATCTCCGGGAGGCCGGAGCAAAGTCGGCGACGCGGGCGGCGCTTCCAGACGCGCGGGCCTGGTTCGAACAGGCGCTTGACGTTCTCAAATCACTGCCGGAAAACCAGGCGGTGCTAGAGCAGGCGCTCGACGTTCGCACTCGAGCTCAGGCCGGTACTGCGGCAGCTTGGTGAAGGCGGGAACATGCTCGAGCACCTCCGAGAGGCAGAGGCCATTTCCGAGCGGTTGAAAGACGATCGTCGGCGCGGCCAGGTCTGCGCTTTCATGACGAACGTCGTGGCAACCTTCGACGACCTGAACGAAGCAGTCGTGGCGGGCAATCGCGCCCTCAAGATCGCCCACGATCTCGGCGACTCTAAACTTCGCATCATTGCCACAAGCCATCTCGAGCAGGCACACTACTATCGGGGCGAGTACGAGCACGTGATCGAAGCCCTTGCCGATAGTCTCGCGGCGATGCCAGCGGACTGGGCCCACGAATATTTCGGCATGGCTGTGCCCTTGTATTCGCAAACGAGGTAGCGGCGCCCGTGGTCTGGCATGGGGCTGTGGAATGCCAAGCCATCGTGGCGCCGCAGTCACAATGGCTAACTGAGCCGCTTTCTAGGGAACCCTACATCGATCGGTCTCAATTGCACTCCTCGCCCGAAGCCACAGCCACGCCGAGGCTTGACAAAAATGCTGCCGCTGCGAGGAACCGCATCGCAACCAAAAGAAAGGCCCGGCCGAAGCCGCGCCGGGAAGGTCGAACTATGACGCCGTGACATTAGGCCGTCCCGTACTGACAGTCGAACCGGCGTACCCATTCACGCCCGTGCTGACGTAGCGGCGAAGAGTAAGAGCACTGCTGCCGGATCGAGAAGCAGGGCCCCCAGAAGCACGAACCACCGGAGGTCGCGGGTGCCCATCCACCTCCTGGATAATGCGGCAACTGCGTGCAAGCCGGTTACGCCCCGGGACGTCCAAGGGTCGATGCCGTAGTGGTCTGCGGCCATCGGGCAGTTTCCATCCGTCCCCGCGATGCCTTGCCCGTCACGGGGGCGTGGCAAGACCTGCCGCCAGGCGGACGAAGCGTCGCGTAACTCTGGTTCGCTCCGGAAGGGCTTTGCGCGGTCAAGCGAGGCGTAGTTCACCTGTTCGGACCAATAATCGACCTACCAGTAAGGAACCCGCGTTTCAAAAAAACAGGCCGCCAACTCAGGCGGCCCAGGGAGGTAAATGCCCGGAGATAGGCATCACTTCCCAGCAATGTTCGTGCCATCCCGCTGGCCCGGACAGGTCTCCCGCCCTGCACCGGTCAGTTGGTCAGTTGACCCACGGCAAGTGACTGACCATGACCAAGGCACCTTTCCCCTTCAGATGGTGTGCGGAGTGGCTCGGCGGCCCGACAAGTTTGATCGTGATCAAACTTGCTATCTATTTCTCGTGCAAAGACAATGCGCAAGACTAGCCGCCAGCCAGCGATCGCTATGCCTCCGTTCCTCTTCCGTTGCCCGAATACGGGCTTCCGAGTGCAAGGGTTCGCTGCGGACGACGGCGAATCCAAGGGCGACGGCGAATCCGAAGAGACCGACGATGTCTTTGTGAGCGTTACCTGCGTTGCATGCGGATCAGTGCATCTCGTCAATCCGAAAACAGGCAAGACGGCAGGCGAAAGCAATGAATGACGGGGCCGAAGCAAGCGGCCCGGTGGGGCTTACTCCGATCCGCGGAGCGCGGCTTTCAGCAAACGAGCGGGGTCACGCTCCCCAAGTTTTTCCGCCGCAATAATTCGTCTGCGATGAGTTCTCGCACGACGTCAGGTCCGCCGGTGTCTTGGAGTTTTTCAAAGGCGGCGTTCAGAATTTCGTCCATCTCAGCAATTGCTTCGGGTCCGAAGGCCCCACGTGAACGCAATTGGCATAGTCGCTTCCCAATCCCCCTACCGCGGATAAAGACTACCGAAAGAAGGAGGCTAAAGCGCGAACAAATCCTGTCAAAAATGTCAGTTTATGCTAAGTGTGCTTGTCGCTTGCCCAATGTCGCGAAACGACGTGGTGCGTCCTGCGCCGCCTCGAAGCGTAGACATTAAACCGCTGGGGAACACAGCCTCAAGATCATCGGTTTCAGTGCGTCCTGCACCACAGCGATTGCCAAACGCGGCTTCCAATGGCGAGAGCTAGCCGTAGCTGTGGTGTAGCAAAGCTAGAGCGCAAGATTGTGAAGGCCAGCGCCGGGGTTTCAAGGTGCCGGCTCACATATTTGATGACGATACGACAATGACCCGCCGCAAGGGCGA
>JASHRR010001428.1 GCA_030037185.1 Xanthobacteraceae bacterium
ATGAAATGATGGCTTCGATCTGCTCCGGCTTGAGATAGTATTTGAAGGCAGGCATGCGCGGGGTGCCATTGGTGATGAACTCGCGCATGACGTCGTCGTCGCCGCCGCCGGCGTCCTTATTGAGCGCGGGGCCGTAGGTTCTGGCGCCGAGCGAGGGTGGCAGATGGCAGACCCCGCACGACTGGGCGAACACCTGCCGCCCCATTTTCTGCTGATCGGAAAGATTGCCGCCGGCCTGCTGTGCGATTGCACCCTGGGCCGATGCTGCGAGCACGAGCAAACCAAGCAAAGTAGCGTTTTTCATGGGCTTTTCCCCGCTTACGGTGTGTTTTGAGAGATCATACGCTGTCGATCGGCGGAAGGGAAGGGGGGCCGGTTCCTGACCAGAGCTGCGTGCCTTGATGCACGCTGCGGCGGAGAACCGGAAGAACCGGGAGGGGCTGTTGTCTCGGGCCGGCACAGCGCCGCAGGCTGCGCAGACAGGTGAACTGCCGTCGTCTTGCGCCGACGGTTTCTGAGGCCCGCATGATGCTGAAAAGCCACGCGGCTGACACAAGGCTCTCCGACGCCACCGGCGGCGCGATTGCGAATCGGCTTGCGCCACGCCCGCATCCGGGCCGCGGTGGCGATTGGGTCGGAACCGGGACATTCAGCGGGAGTTTAGACGGCGAATGCTGAAGGCTTTCACGGGTCGGATGAAGCCCTTGAGGCTGAGCTCTCCGCGCGCTTCCACGTCCGCCAGATCTGCGATCGCCCTGTTGACGTTGGCATCGACCAGAATCTCGCCATTAGCTGCCTCGGCGCAGAGTCTTGAGGCGAGATTGGCAACCCTGCCGGTCACCGAGTATTGAAATCGTCCCTCGAACCCGATGCAGCCAAGCGTTGCATAACCGTGAGCGATGCCGATCCCGAAGCCGAGTTCATACCCGAAGTGACGCCATTTCGTCGCCAGTTGCGCAACCTCATGGCGCATCTCGGTTGCCATCCGCACGGCCCGCCCGGGCGGGTCGGGGCAGGGCAGGGGATCGTTGAACAGGACCAGGAGCCCGTCGCCGGCAAAACGCTCGACCGTGCCTTCAAATTTGTCGATGAGAACTCCCAAGGCGCCATGATATTCGCGCAGGACAGCCAGCACCTCCTCCGGTTCCGCGGCCTCGGCGAAAGCCGTGAAGCCGCGAAGGTCACAAAACAGCACGGTTATCTCGCGACGATGGCTTTCCAGGATGCTTTCGTCATGGGACGAAACGATGAGGTGCGCGAGCTGGGGCGGCAGAAAACGCTTTAATCGTCCGACGCGCTCGATCTCGGCAACCTGTTCAAGCACTCGCCGCTCGAGATTGCGATTCCATTTGGCCAGATCGTCGGCCTGCGCCTGGACGCGATCGTGGAGCTCTTTCAAGCGCAGCACCGACCGCACTCTGGCGACCAGCGCCGCATGATCGACAGGCTTTGTAAGATACTCGTCGGCGCCGGCATCAAGGCCGGCCACGACGTCCTTCGTATCGGTTCTGGCGGTCAGAATAATGATGGGCACGAACGGGCGATTGCGGTCGCTCTTGAGGCGGCGACAGACCTCGATGCCGTCGAGCTTCGGCATGGTGACGTCCAAGAGGATCAGGTCGGGCGTGCATTCGCTGACGGCAACCAAACATCGCTCGCCATCGGCCGCCTCCGATGTCTGATAGCCATGTGCCCGCAATCGCGTCACGATGATGTCGCGACTTTCCTCGCTATCGTCCACGACGAGGATACGCGGGGGAGCATTCATTGTAGCGGTCGCACCGGGACGCCTCCAACCTGCCCGGCAAGCAGGCGGTGCGGCAGCTTGCGCCAACTGTGGCACGATAGGCCCCATCGCGCCAATCGGAAATGCCAATTAGACCGATTGATGGTAGTGATCATGCGCAGGGCGCCGTCCTCAAATTGAGGCATTCCCGACGCCAAGTCAGTGGCGAGCGGGAATGGCAAGTATGATTCGAACTTCAAATCAACCAGCTAAGGAACGTACTCGCGGATTTTTGCCAGGAGCTGGCGGGTGCTATAGGGCTTACTGACATACCCGTCGCAGCCTGCGGCGCGTGCTTTGCTCTCGTCGCCGCTGAGCGCATAGGAGGTGACGACGATGATCGGGATGTCGCGCAATGCCGGATCGGACTTGATTCGACGGGTCACTTCATATCCGTCAAGCACTGGAATTTGAACGTCCATCAAGATGAGATCGGGTCGCTGGCGCTCCGCCGCCGCAAGCGCCTGCTCACCGTCCTCGGCTTCGACGAGTTGGTACCCGCTGCTCGTCAAGAGGTCGCGGAGGATCCGCCGGTTGTCTTCCTGATCTTCGACCACGAGAATACATCTGTTCATGATTGTGTTGTCTTTTTCTCTTCAGCTGTGTTCATGGTTGTGTTGGTTGTCTCGTCGGCGATTGGCAGTGTGAACGAAAAACTAGAGCCTTCGCCGAGCGTCGATTCGACCCAGATGCATCCGCCGTGCATTTCGATGATTCGCTTGGCGATCGATAAT
Organism: Xanthobacteraceae bacterium; assembly: GCA_030037185.1. Next base: position 2,521 of record JASHRR010001428.1, read on the forward strand.
CCGAGGCCAGTCCCTCCCTTGCGTCGAACCGACGAGCTGTCCGCCTGCTGAAATTCATTAAAAATCCTGCTCTGATCCACCTCTGAAATGCCCGAACCGGTATCTTTGACTGCGACCAGCAGCGCCCCGTCGGCGAGCGATGCCCGCACCGATATCTCGCCGGCATCGGTAAACTTTATCGCGTTGCCGACAAGGTTCAGCAGAACCTGGGCGATCCGACGTTCGTCCCCGCATCCCGGCGGAAGACCCGGGGATATCACGCCTCTCAGCGCGATCCGCTTTTCTCCGGCGAGCGGTTCGACGGCTTGCAGCACGCCTTCGACGACATCTTTCATCGAGTATTTGGCCATTTCGAGCGTCAATTGACCGGCCTCGATCTTGGCGAGATCGAGCACATCATTGATGAGCACCAGGAGGTGGCGGCCGTTGATCTGAACACGCTCCATGACGCCGCGCATGCGATCCGGAATCGGGCCATAGATGCGGTCGAGCACCAGCTCGGTATAGCCCAGGACGGCGTTTAATGGCGTGCGGAGCTCGTGGCTCATATTGGCAAGGAACTGCGACTTGTGCCGGCTCTCGATCTCGAGCTGGAGGCTTTTGTCCTGAAGCTCGCTGAACAGGCGTGCGTTCTCGATGGCCTGCACCGACTGCGCCGCAAATGTCTTGATGAGATCAACCGTGCTTCTCGGAAACGCCCCCGGCTCGGTGCGGCGCACCACCAGAAGGCCGGCGATGTCGTTTTGCCACAGCAATGGCGCGACGAGGACGGCTCGGTAGCCCGAGCCCAGGATGAGGTCTCTGATTGGACCCGCCGGCTCGTCATGAAAATCAGCAATCTGGACCGGTTCCTGACGCATCAGCGCCCTGGCCACGTGGCGTTCGGAAATAGCGACTTTGTGCCCCGCAAACGCCGCGATCGTAGCGGCATCCATGCCATAGTTTGCGCGGAGCTCGAATGTCTGCTGTGGCTCGTCAAAGACGTAGATCGACCCGGCTGTGGTAGTCGAGAGCTGCACAGCTTTGGCGACAATGGTAGCCAGCACGTGCTCGAGGTTGAGCGTCGAATTGACCGCCTGGCTAACTTCACCGAGCGCACGAAGCTCGAGCACCGATTGTCCGAGCTCGCGGGTTCGCAATTCGACCTGGGCTTCCAGATTGGCGTGGGAGTCTTGGAGCTTGGCGGCCATCTCATTGAATTGATCGGCGAGCGATTCAAGTTCGTCGCCAGTCTTGATCGAGATGCGTTGAGTAAGATCGCCGCTGCCGATGCGGGCGGCGCCGGCGCGGAGCGTCTCGATGGGCACCACCATCTTGCGCACCAGGAACATGCCGCCAAGCAATGCCAGACCGAGCGCCGCGAGCAGCAGCAGGCTGGTGCGCGTCATTGTCGTGCGCAGCGGGGCATAGGCCTCGTCAAGCGGCAGTTCGACGAATACCAGCCAACCGAGCGGCGCAATCTCGGCATAGGAGGTCAGTACTTCACGGCCTTCCAGATCGCGGGCCGCCTGCCCGGATTTGCTCGCCTTTCCGGCGAGCGCGGCGCGCGCCGCCTGCACTTGCGGCAGCCCCGACAGGTCCGTGTTTCGCAGCACCATGCTGATGTCGGGATGGGCGATCAGGCGGCCCTGCGCGTCGACGACGTAGGCCAGACCGTGCTCACCGACCCTGATCATTGACACCACGTCCCACATGAATGTCAGGTTGACCTCGGCGACGCTGACGCCGGCGTCGCGCGCGCCGGCCAGCGCCAGCGTCGTGTAGGGCTCTGAGTTGTGCCGAAAGTAGACGGGGCCGTAATAGGGCGTATGCAGCAAGGGGGCGCGGAACTGGGGTTCCTGGGAGACGTCCAGTCCGCTCCCGACTTCATCCGGCTCGGTGCGCGAGACGCGCAGTTGCAGAAGGCCGGACGGGTCGATCTGCTCAAGCTCGGAAATCGCCGATACCTGGCGCAGCAGGCGCCAGGCGTCGATGCGCCGCTGTTGAAAGGTGCTGGCGTCCCAGGGCACCTGCACGGTCCACCCGAGCTGGGCCTCGATGCCCTTGAGGAACTGGCTGATCTTGGCCGCCGCTCCGTCAGCCTGCTCGCGCTCGATGCGGACGAGGGAGGCCTCCTGCTCGCGGTTGAGGAACCAGATTTCCGACGCGCCATTGGCAAGCAGCGTGAGCAGCACCATGGCGACAAACAGCGCAACGTATTTTATGAAGAGGCGGCTGCGCACCGGCAAGAACCGCAGGACGCGCGGCACTCCGCTGCGGTCCATCGCTGCCCACATCCGTGCCGCCGCGCCATCCGCGAGTGCGCGGGTCGTTGAATGCCGCATCGGGTCGGCTCGCCTCATGGTGCGTTTGACTTGCTCTATCGAACGACGCTGCCGCCCGGGCCCCCAACCGGTTTCCAATCGCCCTCAGGGCGAGGAAATAGCGCGGACCGCCAACGAGAATACGAGGTCATGGCTTTTGGCCGCATTGCGGCATTCCCAAACAGGCGTTTCCAGCCGACAATCTCCTGCCGGAGGGTTTCCATGTGGTGTTCCCACATGCCGTCGCGGCGTGCGCTACCCCGGGCATGGGAGAACATCGAGACATCGCGCCGCCAGAACGCTTCCACACCCCACGCGCGTGTGACTTGGCTCGGCACTGACGTTGTGCCGTGCTAGCACGCTTCTGATTGTACGGGTAGATTCTGACATCAACGCAAAGTCCGTCGCCGGTCCTGGCGGCCCAATCTGCCCCAAAATCCGTTTGGCCTGTGTGACCTAGCTCACACAAGCGCAGCGGGTGCTGGGCATCGTACCTCATGCTGAGGTGGACTGTTCGCCGCCACGGTTTTACCATGAAGCCATGCCGGCCGCCGAACGAGAATCCATGCCTGGGCGTGGTCAGCGTCGGCCGAAGAAATTGCGGGCGCCCGAGCTCCAGCAACAGGTTCGCGGCAACGGAGACAGTTGTTACGGGTAACGCAGGGATCTTGTGGGTCCGAAGAAAACGTTCCCCGGACTGGATGCGCAGAGGGGGCCCTCGATCCTTCCCGGGACAATGCAGCGCGGGCGAAAGCAGCACCATAATACGGCGCCGAACTCTCCTCATTACGGCGATGAGTATTTCGAGTGCACCGGCAAAAAAAACAGAAATGATATGCTCAAGCAGGATCCGACGTGGCTGCTCGCCCTTCGCATGTCGCAATGAAAATCATCCGCGCTGGTCGCAATCCGGATTTGAAAGGTGCTCCGAAATGGCCCCGGATTTTTGCGGCCGTAATCTGCTTGATACTCTCGTTCGAGTGGCACCTTTTTAAAGGTGCCGCTCGGCTGCACAGTCGTTTGCAGCGTTTTCTTATTCCTTGATTGCCGGTACGACCGAGCAATGGCCCCGAACGTCAGTGCCGTGCGGCCTGGGCCCTCCTTCGAGTTGGTCTTACTTCAACGTTTAATGCGTCAACGAGGCCGACAGCAGCCAACAGATTGACTTCCGCTTGGTTATAGCGAACGATCGCCGTTGCGTAGTTGAGACGAGCTTGAAAGGCGGTGTCCTGCGCGACCAGCACGTCGAGCGTCAGCCCTGTGCCGGTCTCCAGATTCTTCTGGGTCAAACGCAGCGCCTCTTCCGCCGACGCGACGCCTTGCTGGGCCACTGGAATTACTTTTCTTGCCGTAACGCGCGTCTGATGCGCCGTGACCACGGCAGCCTGGATTTGGTCGAGCTCACGGGCGACGTCGAGCTCGGCAATCTTTGCGTTGGCGGTTGCGGTCTTGATTCTGCCAAAAGTGGCAGCGCTCCAGTTGAAGCCGCCGGTCGCGAGGTATGTCGGGTCCGTATACAACGTATCTGTCAAACTGCCGGCCGGCGGACGCATGCCAAAGGTTCGTGTCGCGGTGACTTGCGGTCCCAATCCGCCCCAGATCGTTGCGCCGGTGTCGGCATCCGCCGCCGCAAACAGGTTGCGAACCGCCTGCAGGTCCGGCCGGAAGTGAACGGCGTCGACCAGCATATCATCAATCGACAGGTTCTCTCGAACGAGCGTCATCGCCCTCATGTTTCCTGTCTTGGGGACCAGCATGACGGTCGGGTCGAGATCGAGGGTAACCGTCAGGGTCACGGACGCGTTGTAGAAACCATTCAACGCCGTCAGGACATTCTGCTGCTTGACTGCAAGCGCAGCCTCGGCGCGCAGCACGTCGACTTGCAGTCCGGTGCCGGCGCTGAACTGCAGGCGGTTGATGCGGAGCAATTCCTCGGCGTCTTTGACTGCTTGCCGCGCAGCCGCAACCTGAGCCTGAGCTAGCACGACGTCGTAATATTGGATGGCCGCAACGCGCGTCGTTTCGAGCACGACCGCTTGATCCTGCTGTTCGGAGGCCTCCAGCCGCCGTTTCGACGCGACGATGTCGTAGGCAACCTCCCCGGGATTGATGACCCATTGTAGCACGGCCGCAATCGGGAACACGTGGTTGAACGATTGTACTGCCAGGCCGGTGGGAGTTGAGAGCACTCCAGCTATGCCGACGCCCGTGATGTTGGGCGAGATCGATGGAAAGATCATGCCGACATTGGCATCGAGTGCTCCGTGCGACGCCTCCACGCGCTGTTGCGCCTCTTTTATATCGAGGTTGCGCGCCATTGCGACGCGAACCACCGTCGGCAAATCGACCGCGAGCATGCGGCGGTCGTACATCGGTTGGATCTGCGACGCATCGACCTTGAGCGATGCTGTTGGCTGCCGCGACGACGCAACGGAGGGACGGGGAGTCTGCGGCATCAACACGTCATCGGCACACGACGCCAATAGACAGCTCAGCACAAGCGCAACGCTGCGCCTGAGCGCGGTGTTCGCAATCCCCATGTCCCCCCCCCGTTCGACGCAACGCCTGGATGATTGTTTTTCGATTTCAAAGTCGGGCTTCGAGTGAGCCGCTGAGCGGCCGCACGCAAGTGAGCAGCGCGGGCGTTGCGGACTTTCTGTTGAATTGAGGACACATGTACAGGACGGAAGAGCAGGTCATCGCTGGCTGGCGGTGGAGGTGGCCGCGTTGGTCTCGGTCGGCTTGGCCGGAGCCCACAGCGTAACCTGCGCGTACATTCCAGGTAACAGCGTTTCACCCGGGTTCGGCAGATCGATTTCGACCCGCATCGTGCGCGTGGTGGGGTCAAGCGCATTCGATGTGCGGGTCACGCTGGCGTTCACCGTTTGCCCGGCCTGCCCGAACGATCGGACCTCCGCTGGCCAGCCTGCACCAATTCCGGCGGCATTTACCTCTGGCACTTCGGCGAACACGCGGACCACGTCGATCTTCTGGCAGGTGAACAGCGGCGCAGTGGGTCGGGTTGCCGTGGCGGCCTGCACGAGGTCGCCCGGATTGACAGTGCGGCGGGTGATGACTCCGTCGAAAGGCGCGGCGATGTTGTCGTACTGCAATAGCGTCTGCAGTCGTTCCGCTTCAGCCTTGGCAGCCTGAAGATCGGCCTCGGCCGAGGCGATTTTCGCCTTGCCGGTTTCCACGGTAGCGCTTGATACACCTTCCCTGGCTTGCGCTTCATCGAGCGTCTGAGCGGTTGCAGCTTTGCCGGCGAATAGTTCCTTCTGGCGTTTGAGCGTCACTTGTTGCAGCGCCAGATCCGCCTGCATGCCCGCGAGTTGACGCCTGGCGACTTCAAGTGCGGCTTTCGCCTGCTCGACGGCCGCTTCGGCTCGATCGAATTGCGCCTTCAACTCCGGGTCCTCGATAACGGCCAGCACCTGTCCCTTCTTGACGTGATCGCCAATGTCATAGTTGATCTGCGAGATGTAACCGGAGTCCTTGGCGTAAAGATCGGTGACAAAAAAAGCCTGGATCGATGCCGGGACCACCGCCGTGGGAGTTCCACTCGCCGGCGCCTGAGGCTGCTGTGCGGCGGCACTTTGCGCCACCGCAATCCCGATCGCTGCCGATAGCCCGAGCGCCAGCAATGTTGCGCCGGCCCCTCCGGCGCCGCCAACCCCGCCGGCAGCGCCATATCCGCCATCGCCAGCCGGCTGCCCGGTTGCCAGGATTGACGTGGCCCGGGGCGGTGCGAGCTGTGTGGCACCAGACGCTTGCCGATATTGCGCACTCATCGTCATCGGCGCTACCGCGGCTCGTTGACGCGCCTGAGGCGCAGCAGCTCGGGCTCAATGAGCGCTTCCGTCACCTGCTCGACCTCTTCGCGCTGATCGGCAGGATGAAGCGAAATGCTGCGTCGCGTTCGGTTGCGTTGCAGGATGGCGAAAATCGCCGGCAGGACGATCAGCGTCGCGATCGTCCCGCCACTCAGACCGCCGATAACGGCGCGCGCGAGCGGAGCTGTTTGCTCGCCGCCCTCTCCTAGCCCGATCGCCAGCGGCAACATTCCCGCCACCATGGCGCAGGTCGTCATCAGAATTGGACGCAACCGGCTCGCTGCGCCCATGACCGAGGCATCGAAAGCGTCGGCCCCGCCCATCCGGTCGCGCTCAGCGAAGGTAACGAGCAGGATTGCATTCGCGACCGCGACGCCGATCGCCATGATGGCGCCCATCAGCGACTGGATGTTGATCGTTGTGGCGGTCACCCACAATGCAAGGACAACGCCGGCAACCACGGCCGGAATCGTGAGCACGACGGCAAGAGACAGAGGAAACGACTGAAAGTTTGCCGCCAGCAAAAGAAAGATGACGACCACCGCTACGATCAGTCCGTTTTGCAGACCGCCGAACATCTCCTGCATTGGTACGACCTGGCCGCGAAGGCTGACATTGACGCCTTGCGGCGGACTTCCCACCTTGTCGATGGCCTGGGAAACGCGCGTGGCGGCCTCTCCCAGGTGTTCGCCGCTCAGATTAGCGCCGAGCACGAGCATGCGCTGCATATTGTAGCGGTCGTATTCGCCCAGCACCGTTCCCTGGGTCACCTCGGCCACATTGCGCAGATTGATCTGCCCGCCCTGGCCGCGGCCAACGACGATGTTCTTGACCTCCTCGAGCGAGTTCATCCGGCGGATCGGTACTTGGACCTGTACCTGGTAGCCGATGCCGCTGCGCGGATCGGCCCAGAAGTTGGGGACGGTAAACCGGCTCGACGACGTCGCCTCGGTGATCGACTGGCCGATCTGGTCGGCGGTCACGTCGAGCATCCCCGCCATCTGCCGGTCGATCTCGACTTTCACGGCCGGATAGTCGAGCTCCTGCTCGAAGGCGAGATCGCGCAGCGAGGATACCTGAGCGAGCGCGTCCTTGATCTTTTCCGCGTACGGCCGAGACTTGGTGAAGTCGGGACCGCTGACGGCGACCTCGATCGGGGTCGGCGCGCCGAAGCTCATCACCGTGCTCACGATGTCACTCGGCTCGAAGCTGAAGCGCACGTCCGGCATCTCCTGCGGCAGCAGTTTGCGCAGACGCTCTCTCAACGCGGCGACGCGAACGGCGGCATTGCGTTTGAGTTGCACCTGCAAGACGGCCTCTTCCGAGCCGCTCGTCCACAGATAGATTGTGTTGATCGGGTAAGCGGCGTTTTGCACGCCGACGAAGCCAAGCGTGAGCTCGACATTGGCAGGGCCGACTTCGCGAGCGACAATGTCGAGCGCTTGGTTGGCAAGCTTTTCAGTTTCCTCGATGCGGGTGCCGGGAGGGCCTCTCAGCCGAAACGCAAGCTGCCCGACATCGATCGATGGAAAGATTTCGCGGCCGAGGTCGCCGCCGATCGCGACGATGATGAACACGGCAACGAGCAGATAGGCCGGTACGACGGTCCATCGCAATGCCACGGCTCGCGCTGCAATTTGTCGGTATCTTTCTCGGAAGCGATCGAAGCGCGTGTGCCCGGCCACGTTTGCGGCGTGCGCTTTGGGCAGCATCCACACCAACAGTACCGGCACCAGCGTCGATGACAGGATGTAGGACGCGATCATCGCGAAGCCTACCGCGAGTGCCAGCGGAATGAAGAGATTGCGCGCCGCCCCTTGCATGAAGAACGCAGAAACGAAAACCGCGAGGATGCAGAGCATCGCGAGGAAACCCGGCAGACGGGTTTCCAGCGTTCCGTCATAGCTCGCCTGCGCCAAGGCTCGCCGCTGGTCGAGGTGGGAGTGAACGTTCTCGATAACGACGGTCGCCTCGTCGACCAAAATCCCGACGGCGAGCGCCAGACCGCCCAGGGTCATCAGATTGATGGTTTGCCCCGAGGCCCATAAGGCGACCGTCGCAGCCAGGATGGACAACGGGATGTTGATGACGACGACGACCGCACTGCGCCAATCCCGCAAGAACAGCAGGACCATGAGACCGGTCAGAACCGCCCCGAGCATCCCTTCCTGGGTCAGGCCCGAGATCGACCGCGTCACATACGGGGATTGGTCGAATTCGTAACTGACCTTGACGCCTTCCGGCAGCACCGACTGAAACTTGGGAAGGTTCGCTTTGACGATATTGACGACATTCAGGGTTGAAGCGTCGGCACGCTTGGTGACCGAGATGTAGACGGTGCGTCGGCCGTTCACCAGCGCATAACCGGTTTCGATGTCGGACGCATCCTCCACATTGCCGACATCGCGAATGAAGATGCTACGCGTTCCCTCCGAACGAATGGGTACGTCGCCAAGGCCGCGAACATTGCCGACCACGGAATTCACCGGAACCATCGGCATCATATTGCCGATGCGAATGTTGCCGGACGGACTGATGGCGTTGCCCTTGGTGAGGGCGGTAACCACCTCATCGGGGCTCATGTTGTAGGCGCGCAGCCGGTCGGGATCGACATTGACGACGATCGTGCGCGGCGCTCCGCCAAAGGGCGGCGGCGCCGAGACGCCGGGCAATGTGGCAAACAACGGCCGTACCCGAAACAGCGCCGCGTCCTGCATGTCCTTCAGGCTGAGCTTTCCGGTGGTGTCGGTGAATACGAGATCGCCGACCGGCACGCTGCCGGCGTCGAAGCGCATGACGAATGGCGGGACCGTTCCCACCGGCATGAAAGCGCGCGCGCGGTTCACGTAAGACACGGTCTCGGCCATCGCACCGGCCATGTTGGTCCCGGGATGGAATTGCAGCTTTATCAGCGCCGCGCCCTGGATGGACTTCGATTCGACGTGCTCGATGCCGTTGATATAGAGGAAATGGTATTCGTAATAATTGACGAGAAACCCCTCCATCTGGGCGGGATCCATGCCGCCGTAGGGTTGCGCGACGTAAAGAACCGGAACGCCGAGATCGGGAAAGATGTCGCGCGGCATCCGATCGATGGCAATCAAACCGGTCAGCACGGCGGCAATACCGAGCACGATGATCGTCAGCGGACGTCGCAATGCAAAGGAAACCATGTTCATCGCGTTGATCGTCTCCGGATCGGCGGACGAGGCTGCTGCACACAACCCGCCAACAGACGCCGCTTAGTCGTATGCCAAACGTAGCTTAGGCTGGGTTGGCGAGCGGCAAAAGCAAAGATTTGTCAAGATGAGCCTGCTCCCTCTTTGCGCAAGCATGCGTGCCCATCCGACCACTGCAACCGAATGCGCCGCCGTGGAACGAGATGCGATGGATCCAGTTGGCGGAAGCTGGCTAGTCTTAGTCTTAGTCTAGTCTAGTCTAGTCTAGCTAGCCGTAGTCTAGCCGGCTTGAGCGCCTTCATCGTCCATTCGTGCTGGTCGAGCTTGCCAGGCGGCCCCAGTCCATAAATCTGCGGCGAAGCCCGACGGCGCTTGATGCGATCCGACCTTGGTGGCCCTCGTCGAGATGAGCAAGGCGAGGTGGCTGGTGAGCGGCGCGGGGGCGCCGAAACTCATGACGTGACTTACGATATGGTGGGCTTAAAGCTGAACCGCGCGCCAGGCAATTCCTGCCGCAGTGATGTGAAGAAAGTAATACGCGTAGCAATTGCCGATAAATCCTTCGATCTTTCCGAGGTCCAAGCCGCCCGATGGCTGGGCGGGCATAGAGGATTGGTACGCCCGAGATCCGGAAAGATGTCGCCAGACATGCGCTGGACCGCGAGCAGGCCGGTCGGGCTTACCGGAACCTCCGCGCAAGCCCCTGCCTCCAGACGCCTTTAGGCATCGGGAAGCGCGAAGCAAGTGTTGAAACATAACGAGAACTCCTCCTGAAAACATGAAGGTGGTGGTCAATCTCCAACTGATGCCGACGGCGAAGGAGCCATGGAAGGCGCGCCTCGATACGTTTGACCATCCCCTTGCGAGACGCCGGCTAATCGTTCAGAATCTTAACTGCCGTCGGGGTCGGGGCGCGGTTCGGCGGCACCCGCCTTCGCCTCATGCGGCGTATGCCGCGAAGGAAATGTTCGATCCTGTCGGTATGGCCTCTACATCGGTCTTGCTCGTCGATGACGATTTCGAGCTCGGTCAGATGTTGACCGAATATCTGGCGACCGAGGCATTCAGCGTGATCACCGCATGCGATGGTGGCTCGGCGTTGAGGCTGGCCGAGAAGGAGAGCTTTGCCCTCGTCATCCTCGACGTGATGCTGCCCTCGCTGAATGGTTTCGACGTTTTGCGAACGCTGCGCCGGACCCAATCCGTGCCGGTGATCATGCTGACGGCGCGAGGAGCGGACAACGACCGCATTCAGGGCTTCGAACTCGGAGCCGACGACTACCTGCCGAAACCCTTCAATCCGAAGGAGCTATTGGCGCGCATGCGTGCCGTGCTCCGGCGCACGGTCGATGCCGCAGCGCAGGCAAGTTGCGACATCATCCTCGGCGACTTGAGACTGAACGCCGCTGACCTGGACGCATCGGTTGAGGGGCGCGCGTTGCGCTTGACCGGAGCGGAATTTCGGGTGCTCGAGCTCTTGATGCGCGCGCCGGGCCGAACGCGATCTCGCGAGTTTCTGACGGAACGCGTGCTCGGGCGCAGATCGACCCCCGGCGACCGCAGCATCGACACGCACATCAGCAACTTGCGGCGCAAATTGGGTGAGCGCAAGCGCGCCGGCGTCGAGATACGTAACATCCGAGGCGCCGGCTACGTGCTGACGCGCAATACGAGGCCGCGGTGAATACGCTTTTCTTCCGGATTTTCGTTTCATTCTGGCTGGCCATGATATTGATCCTCGCCGGCGCCGTAGCCGTAACCGCGACCGTTGCGTGGTATCGCATCACGACGCTCGGCAACATCGATCCTCGGGAGATGCTCAATAGTGCGACCGCCGCACTGCACGACGGCGACCTCCCCGCACTGAAGGCTTGGCTTGAAAACATCACAAGCGAGCATCCCTCCCTCGACATCTACGTCGTCGATGCATCGGGTAACGACCTGATGGGGCGACCATTGCCCGATCACATCGTGCAGTGGCTTGCACTGGATGGGAGGCCGGCGGACGGCTCCACCAATGCCCGCTACTGGCCTTATGGGTACGACTGGGCTCCTAGCGGGGTGACGGCGGCGCACTATCCGGGCTTCAACCGCAGCCATCTTCTGGCCAATCCAAAGATTGTCGCACCGAACGGCGACACGCTTACGCTGTTGGTGGCATGGTTTGGGGGAACGCCGATCGATGTGCTTGGTGCCGACGGGATTACGGTTCCGCTTCTGTTCGTTGCCCTGGTGATCAGCGCCGCAATCTGCTGGTGGCTCGCCCGGCACATCAGTACGCCGGTGGCCAAGCTGCAGGGAGCTGCACGAGCGCTTGCGTGTGGCGATCTCCATGCGCGCGTGGACCCGCAGTTTTGTCGTCGTGGCGACGAACTTGGCGACTTGGCGCGCGACATGAACCAGATGGCGATAGGTCTGCAGACGCAAATTGCCTCCAAGGAGATGCTGCTGAGAGACATCTCGCATGAGTTGCGCTCGCCGTTGACGCGCCTGCGCGTCGCCCTTGATCTCGCCCGGCGGGATGACGGCAGACTTGGGGTTCAATTGAAACGGATGGAGCGGGATATTGAGCGGCTAGACGCGTTGATCAGCGAAACACTGCACCTATCGCGCCTTTCGGGGAGCGAGCTGACGTTCGTGCGGGCGCCCGTGGAACTCGGAGACCTTGTCAACGAGGTGGTGAGCGACGCCCGTTTCGAGGCAAGCGCCGTGGGCAAGCACATCGGTCTTTCGACGGCGGATGGTCTTATTGTCCTCGGCGACTTCGAGCTTTTGCGCCGGGCCATCGACAACGTCGTTCGCAACGCGATCCGCTTCAACCCCGTTGGAAGCAACGTGGAAGTCTCGATGCGAACCGCGAACGGATGTGCAATCGTCGCGGTCCGCGACCATGGGCCTGGCGTTCCGGAGGACTATCTAAACAGAATCTTCGAGGCCTTCTATCGCGTCGCAGATTCGAGGGACCGTGAGACCGGTGGCGTCGGCCTCGGCCTTGCGATCACGGCGCGGATCATGGCGTTGCACGGCGGCCACGCAGGAGCGCGAAACGCCGCGGACGGCGGGCTCGTTGTAGAGTTGCGCTTTCCTGAAAGGAATTGGCTGCCGCCGACTGATGTGCGCGATTCGCCTCGTAACCGTGATCAGCTGCGCGCAAAGGAACCGACGTTGAGCGAATGAATACTTTGACTGCATCGGTTTTACTGCGCCCTGTCGAGCCCAGCCCGTTCCAAGAACATCGCGCGTATCCGCAAGGGGCTCGCAGTTGCGCTCATCCCGATCGACAGGGCTGCAAGCCGATCCAGACCTCCCGGCCCCGGGTGACGGCCAAGACATGATTCTCCGGTAGGGATGTCCGCATTCACCGGTAGGGATGTCCACGACCGCGGCCGATCAGTCCGCAGTCTGCTCCTGTCGCTCGTGATGCAAAAGGACATCCGTTCGCGGATCACTTTCGCCGTACGTCGCGTTCGGGTTCATGTCTATTCTGCGCCTCCGACTTAGGTTCTCGATCCCAGAGGCGTCGCAGGTTCTGTGGACCGTCTACGGTTCGAGGCGACGCGGGGGTTGACACCAATGTCCACGAGGTTGACTTGATAATCGTCGGCCGCAGCAAGGAGGCCCGCGACAGAAGTGCCGACCTCCCCGGGCACCGATCACGACGACATCTTCGTGTGCGCCTTCGCGTTTCGTCTTGGCCTCACGCGGCTTTGGGGATTGGTTTTCCTTCCCGTCGCCGCGCCGAAACTGCCGAGCCAAACTCATGCACGGCTTTGTCCTCGATGAGGAATCCGCGCCGTTCAAGCCCCGCGCAAACGTCCTGTCGCATGGCTTGTTTCAGCGGATCGAGCCACACCACCAGTAGCCCGCCGGGCCTCAGGAAGTCCGCAAGCCAATCAAGCGTCGTCTCGAGGGCATGGAGTGAACGTCGTCGCCAATCTACCAGCGCGACGTCGTATTGTCCGGCTGCCCGGCCGCAGTTGGCGGTTGATGCAACGTGAATGAAGCCGCGCCGATTGAGCTCAGAGGTAAGCTCAATGCTCTTCGAACCGGCAACGACGATTCGTTGCTGCTTGGAGCAACGTGCAAGGGCGATGATCGGCTCGAGGATGCGATCACCGGTGGGCACGGGATGCGAACGGGTCATGATGGGTCACCATTTCGAGTACAATAGTGCTTTGAGGAAGGTGGAGGTGGTTGCGAACCGCCGGTGCGCGTCGGCGGCGCGATAGCCGGCGCGTGGATTCGCGAGACGCCGCGACTGCGACCGCAGTCGGCGCCGCAGCGCTAGCCGTGACGTCTTTCGGTGGCCACGGCACCTGCCGTAGAGCCGATCGCCTGGCGCTGCGCCATCATTGCACGCGCTTCAACGATCGCCTCGAGAAACATGGAAACCAGAGCGAGAGTCCGCCGCGCCGCCCGGCCCGCCAGTTTCCCGGTGGCGCGAGTAAATGTGCTGATCGCGGGGTTGAGAATGAGAGAGGTCACGGAAGTATTCCTTTTGTTGATTTTGGGGATTGCTCCGCGGAGGCCTTGCTGGGTGGTCACCGCCAAGGCATGTCAGTGCCTGGCGTCCAGCCTCAGATGTGGTCGCGAGCGCATATAAGTTCGAGGCGAAGAGAACCCCGTTCTCATAGGCAGCGCATAAAGATCAACGTCCGAACTGCTCGAAAGCGACCAGGTCGTCTGAGCGTTGCGTGGCAAGCAAATTGTGATGCCGCGGGCGTCGCGGCCGCGCCGGTCGACGACCAGTGCTGCCCGAGATCTTTAAATCTCACTTATGAATGACCGACTTCCTTTGCCTGAACATCTTTTGCGCTCACGGCGAGACACCTGTAATTGGGCTGCCGCGACATCGGATAGGATCGAAGAACGCGGCATCACCGACATGATCGCCGATATCGCGACGCCGCTGCCGACGTCACCTTGGATGGGGCTGCTGCGCTCGCGGGTCGTGTGGAGGCACATTGCCGGCGAGGGGCCGACTGTCGTCACGACGAATACTCGCTCGTGCATGCGACCGGCGAAGCCATCGCGGCCTGACCTTCCGCACTGGACCAGCAGGCAATTCCTGGGGGCGTCGTCTCAGTCGGATAGCTTCTGGCCAGGACCGAATTGAGGAGTTCTGACCCTTTATGGCCTCTATATACCGCGATGGGTCGTTCCCTCTCGTTTTCATATGACCTTGAAGCCATCTTACCGGCGCCGGTCGGAAGTCTTCAGGCTTGTCAGTTAGGACGGAGCCGGCGAGTTCAGGACCGAGGATCTCCCAAAAAAGCGATGATGGGAGAAAAGCTGATGACCGCCACCACGCCGCACACCGGGCGTCGCGGGGTAAATCCTCACTGCCGATCAAGGAGAAGGGCAGGATGCTGTGGCTTCGACGCAATGCCGGGCGTACTCACGTCCAGACTACAAGCGCTTTTGCACGCTGATCCTGGCGGCAGATCGGCCGCAGCCGCGACGGTGATCGCGCTGAAAAGCGCGATCTGGATCTTCTCACTGCAGCCAGTGAGCAATCGCGCTGCCGGCGACGAGCCAGCGATGTTCCAGACCCAACAAGGAGAGTGTTATGAATAAACCGGAACCTCCCTCGACGCGATTTCATTCGAGATCTGCGCTGTTCTTTATCGGTAGGAACAGCCGTGGCAATTGGGTTGCCCAAGACCTGCAGCACCTTTCCGGCGGCCTATTTATTGACCGTGCGGCGGCGCTCCGGTACGCCCTTTTTGAAAATGGAAACCAACCTCAATCCGTCATTATGGTTCCGGGCGTCCTCGAGCTCGACCTGAATAGCGCACCGCGGATCGGGCAGCAGCCGCAGGCTCCTGCCGATCCGCGTTGACGTCGTTCACAGTGGCCTGCCTGTGCATTGTATCTGATGGCAACGTGACGACGGAAGTACCTTGCGGACCACCACGGCGGACCTTCTGTGCTTGTCGGCGTTGGCTGGCGGTCAACGGCCAAACCGCGGCCTTGCCGATCGGCGGGCCAAGGCGTCACCGGATCAACTGCGTGAGGCCCTTCGTGGCCGGGTGACAAAGCGCCATCGCTTCCTGCTGCGCCCTCATCTCAGCCAGATCGACGCTGTTGAAGCCGCCATGGCGACGATCGATGCGCAAGTGGAGCCCAACCTTGGGCCAACCGCCGTCGCGTTGATCACGTGGATTTCGCCGCCTCGTTGCTCGGTCAAATTTCAAACGACGGATTTCAAAGGTAAGGCGAATTCAATGCTATTGTGGGCGTACGGCTCCCACCTTCATCAAATCCAACCGCGCGGGCGACAAGGCAAGGAGCGATCGGAGAACTGACAGTAAGTGATGCGTGTGGATGAGAGGCAGCGCGCAAATGCCAGCACAGACCAGATTCGTCGCCCACGCCAGCACGAAGAAGCTTCTGCGGATCGGCGGCCTACCGGCAGTATCAGCATTGTTTGCCGTCTCGCCCGCGCGGGTCGAGCAGCTGTTCTTCGACTATCGCATGAGGTCCCACGTAGAGGACCTCTGCGCGGCGCTCGCGCGCATGCGCAAGCCCTACCGCCAGGTCGGAGCCGATGAACTGGAGCGGGTTGCCGGCACCATGCTGCACGGCGGCGTCGTCGCCCTCGCGCAACCACGACCGGTACTTCCCCTCGATCTCGGGGCGGCGAAAGCTTGGGCCGGCGACGGCCGTTTGCTGCTGCTGCTCGACGGCGTCGCAAACCCGCACAATCTCGGCGCCATTGCCCGCACTGCTGCCTTCTTCGGCGTGCCTCGAATCGTCCTATCCGACCACCCCGCGCAGGCAAAGCCGTCAGACGCGAGCTATCGCGTCGCCGAAGGTGGCCTGGAATACCTGGAGCTGTACCGCTGCTTGCGCTTTGCTCAAATGATGCGTGATTTGCGCGTAAGCTACCGGATCGTCGCTGCCGCGACTGACCAGGGACAACCGATGTCGGCCCTGCGCCGGGGCAAGCGGCCGTTCGCCTTGATACTTGGCAACGAGGAGCGCGGACTGCCCCGCGCCACGCTCGAGGTTTGCGACGAAATCATCACGATTCCGGGCTCTGGGGCCGTGCAATCGCTCAACGTTGCGGCGAGTGCTGCAATCCTCCTCTATGCAATAGCCGCCGGCTGCTGATCGCCAGCTTCCTCGGCAGCCCAGAGGTTGTCTCGGCACAGAAAGGTTGATCCAAGAGATTTCGGGGCTACCATGCACGCGAGGCCCCGATGCCCGGGCCTGGGCGATCCTCGATTCTCACCTTGCCTGACCTCACCGGCTATCTGGCCCCTGACGGTTTCCTCGCAGAGCTCCAAAACGAATTGGGTCCCTCTGCGCGCGAAGCCTACGGCAACCTCGTTCTGGCAATCGGCGCTCAGGCACCGGTCGCCTGGGTCGCCAATGTGTGGCATAGCCCGATCGAGATACCGATCGCTTCGATCGGCGACGCTGCCAAGAAACTGCGAGCCATCCAGCGCAACTGGGCACTCTATTCCGTTGCTCACCATCGACGGGCGGCGCTGATCGCCGACAAGCTGCCGAAGGTGTCCGCCAAGCCCTTGACCTTTGGCGCAGCC
>JASHRR010001429.1 GCA_030037185.1 Xanthobacteraceae bacterium
GTGTGACGCAGCTACCGTCCAGTGGGCACCGCATTCATCCACTTTTTGAACTCCTGGAGTTCTGCCGTGCGTCCGCAACTTTGCCGATATGCACATAGGCGATCGCGAGATTCCACGAGATTCCTGGACCGGAGAACACCTCGTTCGCGGCGCGCAGCCAACTGATTGCTTCTTCGTATCGCCCGATACGAACGAGCGCCACCCCGAAGCGCCGAATATCTTGTGAAGCGCACCCGCATGTCGGTATCGGGCCGAATAGCCTCTTCGAGCAGCAGGACCGCTTCTGCCGACCTCCCGAGCGCGATCAGACACAAGGCGACATCGGCGCGGAAATGACCAGACGATCGCATCAGCGGTGTGTAAGCCGCGAGCGCCCGTCAAAACGCCCTTCGGCGCGAACGATTCGCGCCTGCAGGGCGAGTATCGATTCAGGATCGGACGCGAGTGCGCGCGCCCTGTCAGCGAGGGTGTGGACTCGAAGCAACCGCCCGTCGAAGCTCTTGAAGTCGGGGAACTCAAAGGTCGGACGAAGAATTTGATCCGCGAGACTGATCATCACCTTGTCCGACCTGGGGTCGATAGGCGAAACTCGTCACAGCGCAACGAGTGAGAAAGACGCCGAAACGCATCCGCAAGGTTCACGCCCAGAGACGGTTTCTGCCTTCCAAGGGAGTAGTCACGACCGGTCGATCGACAGACAGAGGGCCTGAAATTTTTCTCCTCGTTGATTACGTCGTCGAACGTTGTTACGTTGCACGCCAGAAAACCTGCCGATCAGACCGGCGCAATCTTTTGGAGGGCGACACCGCTTGCTATGACTTCAGCCATACGATCCATTGCTATTGATGATCCAGAGGTTAGCCCTACTCATGGTTGGCGGCACACCTATCATCAGATAGCGGATCGGTATGGCATCAGCGAGAGGGTGAGTGATGCCATTACCGGCACCCACCACAGACGGAGGGCCGAAAGTATGGAGCGCCTACACTGGCTGACATGTCTGAGGCGATGAAGAAATTCCCGCGGTACAGGGTAATGACCGATAAGAGATGATCACCGCTGGGCGACTTTCATTGACGCTTCGGGGCAGGCTTCCCATGTGAGCTGTCCCACGGGAGGGAACACGACCATGACTCATGATCAATTGGTGGTTAAGCACCGCGCAGCCCTGCTCGCTTGGAACGCCGAAATGGATGCAGCGGAGGACCGCCTCGCCCAGCTCGATCGTGAAGCTGGCCGCCTCGATGCCGATCGGGAGCGCCACGGTGAAGAGCTGGAAGAACTGGAGGAGGACCTGGAGGACGAGGAGGAGGACCTGGAGGATGAGGAGGAGGACCTGGAGGATGATGATGAGGAGGAGGAAGGAGGAGCTTGAATAGGCCGATTGAGGGTTAAATTCTCACGCTATTGGTTTAGGGAATGATCTTGTCTGCCTTTGCGTAGGCAAAAGGGGGTTACAGGGTGCGTGGCCGGAGCTAGAGGCCGAGTTCGCCTCGTGGGCCCGGGAGCACCCCCATCCCAAGAGAGCTGCGAAGATATCCTGCCCGCGCAGCCCGGAATGTAGAGCCCGCGGGTGGGTGATGGCGCATTACCCCTTTCTGCTGCCCCGGCGCATCTGCATTCAGGAGGCCGGTATCGATGGCTGACATCATCGCCTCGCGCTTTTCGCGTTCGTTCGTCTCCGCCTCCTGCCCCTCTTCTCTGCCTGGTCGTTTCGGGCCTTCCCGCTCGGCGTGCGTCCACACCGCTGATGCTTGCCCGTCTTAAATTCTCGTTTATCATCAGCTACTTATCTGTAGGAGACTGTTATGGCGGTACTTTTTCGACGGCGGTGGAGAATTATCGCCAGAAATGTGGAGGCCTGTGTCAACCACATGGTGGACAGTTGACGCGCCTCGGCGGACGTAGAGCACCCGCTAGACGTTCGCCCGGTCGATGCCGGGCGCCTTGTCGATGGCCGTGGCGCCAGGTGGCGAACCGATGCGGCCATTTGTGCTTGAGATCGCGGGTTCGCCATCAGCCTATTAGCCAGCACCTGCCCCCCCTTTGTGCAGGGCCTCCACTGCTGACACGAGACGACGGGCGGTTGCGCCATAACAGGTATCTCAGCAAGGCCACTCTCAGCCCGCTGATGCGCCCGCGATCCTCGCCTCAAGCGGTCGCACGCGGCACGCACCGAGTTCGCCCTTGCTGCGGGTCATCGCCGGCGCCCGCTGCCCGCGGCTTGTCGATTAAAAATCCCGCTCCGTCCCGCTGCACGGCGATGCTGGCGGGATTGCGGGCCTTGATCCTGAGGGTCTGCTCCCCGCCTGCGGGCGCACTCACAACCGCTATTGTCAAGGCTCTCCGTATTTCGTTCGATATGACCCGTAATATGACGATTGCAGCATCCGATTTCACACTCAAGTTGCGCGACTGTGAGAGCGATCTTGCCCGCGCCAAATGGATGACCGAGCGCGACTCATTTCATCATATTACGGCGTATGATGTCTCAGAAATCTGGTTTGCCCGCAACGGGAACTTTGGGGTCTCCGTTGGGGTAATATTCATGCGGATTCTCGGAGCAGGCATGCTCCTCCCACGGCGTTGAGAGCCGCCCGTAGGTTATCGACGCCGACCACGGCGTGGTGAAGACGCCGTCATCCTCTATCGTCAACTGAAGCTGCAGGTATTTGCCGCGGTAGTTGTCATCGACACCGACTTCGGGGATTCGCACATTATGTCCGACCGCGCGGTCCAACGCCTCCTTGGCGACCTGGTAATCGACCAGCCGATACCGTTCCACCACGTGCAAGGCCGGGCTGAAGGGTGTCCCGAACATATCAACCATCGCGAATGGTCGGTCGGTCTTGACGCCGACCGTGTCGATCACCAGCGCGTCGCCTTCGTAATGGCCGACAGAATCGCCATACCAGGACGGTGTCAACTTCGCCGGGTGAGGCTCGTTCATGCGCACGTGGCGTACTTCGTGATCTCGCAGGTAGAGGAAATGGACGTTGCCCGGCTGCTGCAACATCTGCATGCCCGATTGAAAAAAGATATAGGGCACACCCGAAGGCCAACATTGGTTACTCGGAATCGGCGCCGCTTCGCCGCCCATTTCTACGTCATTGTGCTTTTTAACAGCTGCCGCCGCCTGCGGCTTCAGGATCGGATTGGTGTAGTCCCCGATGAGCCGCCCACGCGTGGCCACACGGCGCACGGGGCCGGGGCCCGATGCTGGCGGCTCCAGACCTGGGTTGTAGGGGTGCGCCCAAAAACCGGAGAAGTCCGGGACGATCGCCCCGCCCGGCGCGGCAGCTCCCGCCTTGACCGCCGGCGCCGTCTCCTGCCCCAAGGCGGGCATTGCGGCCCCCGCTGATATCAACGAGAGAAGAAGTAAACCCCACTGCCTATGCATGGGAGCCCCCTTGATTGGTGGTTCGAGAGGTGCAGAAGGGCGCACGCTTTCGCCCGCACTCGCCTGCCAGTTTACACCATATTGATCTTTGTAGCGGTGTAATCCTTGCACCCTATCGGGCTGCGCTTGATCGAGGTCAGCCACTCTATGGACACGATGCACAGGACGTTCGAGAGGTGCTTGCGGCCCGCTGGGGCGCTCTTCACGGGCAACGTGACCCTGACCCACCACGTTCTGCACTGTCCTTGTGCAAACGCCGGCCTCGGCTGCTATCTCGCCGACACGCAGATCGTTAATGCGCTGCCGCTTCACCTCTCGCGCCGCGATGAAAAGGACCCAATCGGTGCCGACCGGCGGTTTTGAAGCTTTAACCGGTTGAGCGGCGACCACGAACCCGGCCGGAAAAGGATTGATTTTCATTACCGGGGCAAGATAGGCCGACGCGATGCCGGCAACAATGAACTTAGCGTGGTCTTCAACCTCGGCATGCAACTCCCGCCGCCTCCATACCGGTGACGCTCCCCGGTCAGGCTCAGGCGCTCTGCAGATGGGGCGGCGGCCCAAACCTCATAGTCAAGGAGCCACCGCTTGTAGTCGCGCGATCGGGAGCTGGTCAGGTACCCCGCGAATCGAGTTCGAGGTCAATCTCGTCACTAGGTCCTTTCCTCCGCAGCCGAAAGGACGGCATGGCGCTCCGCGTCATCGAAGCGGTCGAGGAAGCGGGGTAGCTTAGGCCTGGACAAACCGTCATCGGGGCATCGGGCGGCAACAGAGTCGGCTCGCCACAGTGTCCATCTTCTGGGAGGCAAAGCTCGGTCCCCTAGGCCCGACACAATAGCGACATAGATTTGCAAGTCATTGACATTGCCCATCAATTATCGCGACTGGCAGATACTAAATCTGATGCTCAGTAGGCCGACTCTTTCCGGCGGGACATGCTTTCTGGCGAAGGCGCACATCGGCCACGCCCGTCGAGGGGGGGGCGGTCGCCGGCAAGCTCGCCGATGTGGATGCCCGTCTGGCCGCTCAGCGGGCCGTTGTGAGCGACCTAGCCATGCCATCCGACAGATACCGCGAAGGGGCGCACGAGCTCTGGGATGGATCTAGCCGACCAACAGCGCAAAGTGCGATCCGATCTCGTTGCCCAACACACTGCGGAGACCGAGAAACTAGCGGAGCTCCAGGTCGTGAAGGCCGGCACCGGGGACCGGGGCAAGGTGGCCGAGGCCGACCTAGGTCCGATCAATTATCTCGCGACGTTGCTGGGCGCCGATACCGAGACGGCCCTGCGGTGGTTCGTGCTTGTGGTGGCCCTGCTCGATCCGGCCGCGGTTGCTATTGCTGGCAGCGGGGTCGGGACGGCATGATTGACCGTGCCTTCTGAGCCGTCGTGCGGTGACGGCGCAGAGGGGAGCCTCAACATGAAGGGAGGAGCAATCATGTTTGGCTGGTTCAAATCACGGCGGGCGCCGCCCCCTAGCGCTGACGAAGCAAAGGCTGATCAAGTTCTCAGCCTGCTTGCACGCGCGATCGCCGAAGTTCATCCGGACAGGTTCCCCTTACCCCACGCCGCAGCGCTATTCACGCAGCCATACCTAGCATCATTGAACATATCCTTGGGCGATACCCTGTCCGAACGGTTCAAGGCGGTGCGCTTCGATGATGTGGTCGAGCGTGCTGCGGAGCTTGACGGAACCGGCTTGCTCACCGAGCTCATGACTAAAATCAGCGCCGACCCAGTCGTGATGCCGATCTACTTGGCCGCGTTGCACGAACGGCATGGGGCCTTGAAGAAAGGTGAGGTTCGCCGGCAGGCCGAATTGCTGCTCACCTATCTTGGCGGTGCGCACTAATTGGGAGTGTTGCCGTAAATCGTCCAAGTCGTCCTGCGGTGACAGCTTGTGCGCCACGTCAGTCGTCTTCCGGAGAGGCTGCTCATCGTCCCAAAGCCATCAGCCAACTCCCTCGGCTCATCGAGCCGCCTTCTTCGACACGATACCCTCGGCCCCAAGTGGGCAGGCATCGGCGAGCACGGTCGGCCCATCCTCGGCGACGGTGTAATCCCTATAGCCATGCGGCAAGTATCGACCGC
>JASHRR010001430.1 GCA_030037185.1 Xanthobacteraceae bacterium
GTCGAGGATCGCCAACCTGGGCGCTGCGGCCAGCCCTGCATCAACCGATGCAGCCGGCGGAGCGTGTCGGCCACACGCGACGCCAGTCGGCCTCCGTCTCGGGCGGTCCGCCCTCCACGCATGCCATCACCCCCAGACCGTCCGCGATCAGCCGGCCGTCCGTCGTCGGGATCGGCATCGGCACTGTCAGACCTTCACGGTCGAGGTGTGGAAGCAGCTCGGTCTCCCACGCGAGATCAGCGTCGCTTCTGGCGCCGAGACGACCGACCGCGAGGTGCCCGTGGAGGCGCACGCTCCACACGTCGTTGGCGCTCCGCCAGCGAGCGGTTCGATGCGGGCTACGTCTTCACCCCACTGCCCGAGTGCCTCCCATCCCACTGGGACATCATGAGTTCGCCTGTCGCAGGCAAGTGATCTCTTGTGCATCGTCCTTCATTCGGGGTTCTCCCTGAGTAGCGTGGCGAGCCCGACGAAGAATGCGGCGGAGTGGCTCCGTCGGGCCGTTCTCGGTGCTTTCAGGCGCCGCTCATTCAGTTGGCATCTGTGAGGCTTCAACACTATGCAATTCGCCGCGAATGAGCTCTTGCGGCAGCGTCATTTGAGCTCGCAGAGGAACTGATTGAGCAAGCGGCGCACCGCCTCGGCCGCGAGACGTGAGTTCTTGAGCGTCTGCTCGTGGCTGAGCGCGACGTCGGCAATGCCGGCGGCGAGATTGGTGATAACCGAAAGCGCCACGACCTTCATGCCGGCATGGCGCGCCAGGATGACTTCTGGGACCGTCGACATGCCAACCGCATCTGCGCCAAGTTTCGCGGCGGCGCGGATCTCCGCCGGCGTCTCGAACGCCGGGCCGCAGAACCAGATGTAGACGCCCTGATGCAAGGTCAGGCCAAGCGAGGCCGCGATCGCGGTGAGCCGCCCGCCACTTGCCGCATCATAGGCGCCGACCATGTCGACAAAGCGCGCGTTGCCGGTCTCGCCGAACAAGGGCGACTGACCGGTAAAATTGATGTGGTCGGTAACCAGCATGATGCTGCCTGCCCCCATCTCGGGGCGCAGGCTGCCGGCCGAGTTGGTGCAGATCAGCATCTCGCAGGCAAGCGCGGCCAGCGTGCGCACCGGCACCTTCATCACGTCGGCGCGGCCGTCTTCGTAGTAATGGGCGCGCCCTTGCAGCAGTGCGACGGGCGTGCTGCCGACTCGCCCGAGGATGAGCCGGCCGGCGTGGCCTCCGACGTTCGGCGCCGGAAAACCCGGGAGGTCGCAATAAGGTATCGCCGCGATGACTTCTGTCTGATCCGCGTAGTCGCCGAGCCCCGATCCGAGAACGATACTGGCGCGCGGCGAGAAATTCGGCGCGCGGGCGCGAACAATGCCAACACATTGCTCGACCGCGCCGGTCACGACGCGGCCGAGCTGCCAAGGCTGAACAGGAACGGCAGCAGCTCGCCGAGCGTCACCGTGCGCTGCACGCCTTGCGGACCGCACAAATGGATCGGCGTTGCGTCGTCGGCGAACTCGCGCAGATGCTGGCGACACCCGCCGCACGGCGTGATCAGGCTCTCGCCCTCGCTGATGACGACCGCCTCCGCGATGCGCCGCTCGCCATCCGCCACCATCATGGCGATCGGGGCAACCTCGGCGCAAGTGCCGAGCGGATAGGCGGCATTCTCGACGTTGCAATCGGCATAGAGCTTGCCGTTCATGCCACGCAGCACGGCACCGACGCGGAACCCGGAATAAGGCGCGTAGGCGCGGCCCAACACGTCGCGCGCCAGTGCGACCATCTCCTCGCGCGGCAGGGACACCTAGTGCTCCTTTTCGTAGGGCACGCCGATCGCCTTGGGGGCGACGGCCCTGCCGATGAAACCTGCAAGCAGCACGACCGTGAGCACGTAAGGCAGCACCTGAATGAATTGCACGGGTATTTCGCCGAGCCCGGCGACGTGCACGCCCTGAAGGCGGACCGCAACGGCGTCGAACAGCCCGAATATCAGACATGAGCCGAATACCGGCAGCGGCTTCCACTTGCCGAAGATCAGGGCAGCGAGCGCGATGAAGCCCTGGCCCGCCGTCATGTCGCGGCTGAAGGCGGCGTTCTGCGCGATCGACAGATAGGTGCCGGCGATGCCGGTCATCAGCCCGCAGATCAACACCGCCCGGTAGCGCAGCCAGGTGACCGAGATGCCGGCGGCGTCGACGGCAAGCGGCGCCTCGCCGACGGCGCGCAAGCGCAAGCCAAAACGCGTGCTTTTCACGATCCATTGTACCAATGGCACCGCCAGCAGGGTCGCATAGACGATCAGATTATGGCCGCTTACAAGGTTCGCATAAAGCGGACCAACAACCGGCACGTTGCGCAGCGCGGATGCGCCAGGCCATTCGATCGGCATGAAGCGCGCCTCGGGTGGCAGTGAGGGCGTCTGGCCACCCTGCTTGAACCATGCGATGCCGAACACGATGGTGAGCCCCGCCGCGAGGATGTTGATCGCTACGCCGCTGACCACCTGATTGCCGCGGTGCGTGATGCAGGCAAAGCCGTGCAGCAGCGCCAGCAGCTGTGCGATGAGAATACCGGCGATCAATCCGGTCACCGCGGAGCCGGTCACGGATGCGGTCGCCGCCGAGATGAACGCGGCCGCTAGCATCTTGCCTTCGAGCCCGATGTCGATCAGCCCGGACCGCTCGCAGAACAGCGCGCCGAGCGCGCACAGAATGAGCGGCGTCGCAACGCGCAAGGTCGCCGACAGGATCAGCACGATGAAGACGAACCAGTCGTCCATCAGGCTTCTCTTGCGACCGGCGTACGCGCGCGGCGCGGCGGAGCGGAGAAAAGCCTTGCGAGCCACGGGCGCGGCATGTTGGCAAGCGCGCCGGAGAACAGGATCACGAGTCCCTGGATCACCACCACCATTTCCTTGGTGATGGCCGGGATCTCGAAGGTGAGCTCCGCGCCACCCTGATACAGGGCGCCGAACAACAGGCTCGCAAGCATCACGCCGACGGGGTGATTGCGGCCCATGAGCGCCACCGCGATGCCGCCGAAGCCATAGCCGGCCGGGAAGTTGAGAATGATGCGGTGGTGCACGCCGGCGATCTCGTTGACGCCGACGAGCCCTGCAAGCGCACCCGAGAGGCACATCGCGAGGATCGTGACGCGGCGCAGCTTGATGCCTGCGTAGGCAGCCGCCTGGATGTTGTGGCCGACAGCACGCAGCTCGTAGCCCCATGGCGTGTGCCAGAGGAACGCCCACACGAAGACGCAGCACGCGAGCGCCAGGAAAATCGAGAGGTTGAGTGGCGAGCTCGCCATCGTGATGCCGGCAAGCGCTAGCAGCTCGTGGATAAAGGGCAGCTGCGCCGTGGTTGCGAACTCGCGCGTCTCCGGCGTCATCGAGCCGGGCGCGATCAGCACGTTGACGAGCAAATAGACCATCACGGCAGCCGCAATGAAATTGAACATGATCGTGGTGACGACGATGTGGCTGCCGCGATAGGCCTGCAGGTACGCCGGAACGGCGGCCCACGCGGCGCCAAACGCCGCCGCTGCCAGGATCGCCAGCCCGATCAGAAGTGGGGCGGCGAGCGTGGTGTCGAAGGCGAGCATCACCAAGCCGACGCCGAGTCCGCCGATATAGGCCTGGCCCTCGCCGCCGATATTGAACAGCCCGGCATGGAATGCGAGCGCGACCGCGAGCCCGGTGAAGATGAAATTGGTCGCGTAGTACAGCGTGTAACCGATCGCCTCGGGGTAGCCGAACGCGCCGTAGATCAGGATGCGCACGGCTGCGAGTGGATTGGCACCGATCGCGAGCACGACGAGCGCGGCGAAGAGGAACGCAATCGCGACGTTGACGACCGGGATGAGACCGATCTCCGCCCAGCGCGGCAGCGACCGGCGGCCCCTCATGGCGGTGCGCTCGCGGCGTTTTCGGCCGCCCCGCCCCAGATATTCGCCATCATGCGCCCGAGCGTGCGCTCGTCGGCTTCGGGGCCGGCGACCTCGCCGACGATGCGCCCGCCGCACATGACAAGGATGCGGTCGGCGAGCGACATCACCTCCTCGAGCTCGACCGTGACCAGGAGCAGGGCGCAGCCGGCATCGCGAATGGCAATCAGCTGGCGGTGAATGAACTCGATTGCCCCGATGTCGACGCCGCGCGTCGGCTGGCCGACGAGCAGGATGCGTGGCGCCGGCGCAATCTCGCGTGCCAGCACGAGCTTCTGCTGATTGCCGCCGGAGAAGTTCACGCTCCGCAGGGCAGGGCGCCGCGGGCGCACATCGAAGCGTTCCATCAGCGCGGCGCAGTGGTTCGAGATCGCTCCATGATCGAGCAGGATCGGACCACTGAACGGCATGTCCTTGTGATAGCCGAGCACGGAAGTCTCGTTCGCGCCGAACGCACCGACGAGAGCGTAGCGCAGCCGGTCCTCAGGCACATGGGCGAGGCCGAGCGCACGCATTTCCGCAGGATCTGCCGGATTCGCAGGCGTGATCTCGCGCGCGCCGAAAATCAGGCGGCCTCCGGTCGGGGGGCGGATGCCGGAAAGGACGTCGAGCAATTCGCTCTGCCCGTTGCCGGACACGCCGGCGATCCCGACAATCTCGCCGGCGTGCAGCGTGAGATCGATCGATTCGAGCAGGCCGACGCCACGGGCGTCACGCAGGCTGATTCCTTCGGCGACGAGCGCGGGTTGGCCGAGCTGGGGCGGCGCCTTACCGAGCTCGAGCCGCACCTTGCGGCCGACCATCAGTTCGGCAAGCTCTTCGCGCGTCGTTTCTGCGGTGCGCCGCTCCGCCACCACTTGGCCATGGCGCATGACGTATACCGTGTCGGTCATAGCCATGACCTCGCGCAGCTTGTGGGTGATGAGAATCACAGTCACGCCGCGCTGACGCAGCTTGCGTAGGATGTCGAACAGCTGGTCGGTTTCCTGCGGGGTGAGCACCGCGCTCGGCTCGTCGAGGATGAGGATGCGGGCGCCGCGATAAAGCACCTTCACGATCTCGACAAGCTGCCGCCCGCCGACTGGAAGGGTGCCGACCAGCGCACCCGGATCAAGGCGCAAACCGTATTCACGGCCGAGCCGTTCGATCTCGCAGCGCGCCGCGTCGAGACTTCGCCGCAGCAGTGCGCCTGATTCGGCTCCGAGGACGACGTTCTCCAGCACCGTGAACGTATCGACGAGCATGAAATGCTGATGCACCATGCCGATGCCGGCTTTGAGCGCGTCGCGCGGATTGCGCATCTCGACTGGCTTGCCGTCGATCCGAATCTCGCCGCTATCGGCCTCGTACAGGCCGTACAGGATGCTCATCAACGTTGATTTGCCGGCGCCGTTCTCGCCGATGATCCCGGTGATCGAGCCGCGTGCAATCGTCATCGACACCGCGGTGTTCGCATGCACCGGGCCGAACGACTTTTCGATCGCTTTGAGCTCGATCGCCGGAGGCGCGTTCAAATCGCTCGGCATCGCCGCGCCGGAGATCAATACGTGCAGGTGCTGTTGCTCATGTAGTCGTGCACCTTGATCTTGCCGGCGATGATGTCGGCCTTGGCCTGGTCGACTTTCGCCTTCATTTCGGGGGTGATCAGCTTCTCATTGTATTGATCGAGCGCCCAATCGACGCCCCCCTCCTTCAGGCCGAGCACCGAGATGCCTGCCTCCCACTTGCCTTCCATCGCGGTCTTGAAGCTCTCATAGGTCGCAAGATCGACCCGTTTGACCATCGAGGTGAGCATCGTTCCGGGGTGCAGATGGTTCTGGTTGGAGTCCACGCCGATCGCAAGCTTGCCGTGATCCTTCGCGGCCTGCAGAACGCCATTGCCGGTCGCACCCGCCGCCGCGTAGATAACGTCGACGCCGCGATCAAACTGGCCCTTCGCAAGCTCGCCGCCACGGGCCGGATCGTTCCACGCCGCCGGGGTCGTGCCGGACATATTCTGTATCAATTCGGCTTTTGGATTGCCATATTTGATGCCCTGCTCGTAGCCGCAGGCGAATTTGCGGATCAGCGGAATGTCCATTCCGCCCACAAACCCGATCTTACCACTCTTTGAGGCCATCGCGGCAAGCAGGCCGACGAGGAACGAACCTTCGTGCTCCTTGTACAGGATGGATTGCACGTTCGGCAGCTTCACCACGCCGTCGATCAGGGTGAAGTGCACCTTGGGAAATTCCTTGGCAACCCTCTCGATCGGGCTCGCCTGATTGAAGCCGACACCGATGATCGGGTCTTGTCCGCGCTGCGCAAAGCGCCGATGCACCTGCTCGAACTGGGTCTCGTTCGTGACCTCGAACTCCGCGTAGCCAATCTTGGTCTCGGCCTTGAACCTTTCCGCGCCGACGGACACGCCTTCATTGAACGATTTGTCGAATTTGCCGCCGATGTCGAACACGACCGCGGGCTTGATGTCGGCCGGCACCGCGGCGGAAACACCCAAAGCAATCACGGCGGTAGCGAGTGCGATGCTGATCGATGCCCTCATGGCGTCCCCCGTCGGTGATACCTGTGAACGAACGAAAGCAAATGATTTCAAGCCGTCTGCAACAACCTGCAGCCGCATAGTAAACAGCCCAATGACTGATCCATGCAAGGCCATATCTCCGGCGCCAGAGGGCACGGCCGCGGCCAGGGTGGCGACCACCCCTAGGTGTCGATCGCTACCAGCTTATCCTGGCTGATGCTGCTCGGCGCTCAGAGGGAGACTATGGTAAGAGGAGAGGCACCAGATGAGCAATGTTTGTCACAATAGGTATCGCCAGCATCGTCGCGGTTGGTACCGCGCTAGCACGGGGTCTTCTTCTATCCGGGTCGGGAAGGCAATCGAGCAACAGTAGCGCAGGCGCCGTGCGTCCCGGCGACGCGCTGCTCGCGCGGAAGTAGCGCGTTTACGGGTCTTTGTGGCCGTTGAGCACCTGAGGGTCAGACAGCGGCGTGACGTCGATGAAGCGATCGCCCTCAAGGCGAGCTTCAAGCGCGCGCAGCTCTTCGATCGTCAAATCGTTGAGCCTCTTTGTCACCTCAAAGCTGCCGAGGTCGGCGCACGCCATATGCTCGATCAGCCACCATGCCGGCGGCCTGGACCCGGACCGACCAAGGCGCCGCAGGGTTCTGCATCGCATCAACAAGGATGGCGATCGCGGGCTCGCCTACCGGCCCGAGATATTTTCCTTTCGGTCGTGCGCGAGTTCGGCACACCGGGCTTGGGCCCGGCTCCAGGCCTTCGACCTCCACGCATGTTTGATTACCTGCGGTTGGTTTTGATGTCGGTCGCCTGCTCAGCCAGGTGCCGCTCGATCTCGCGCAGCTCGTCAACGCTGCACTCGATGAGACGGGTGATCAGGTGATCGGCCGGGCCGGCTAATTGCCGACGCCACAGCCTTGATCACCGACCCGCACACTGAAGGAATGCGTTGGAACGGGCATCCGTGACCGGCAAGCCCGAAGACATCGTCGCCGCCAGCGGGGGCGGGCGAACACCGCCCCGATATAAGTGGTTGAACCCAGGCATAAGGCCCGCGCTTCATTGTCACGGAGCGCCAGCCGGCCGCAGAAGGCGCTCGCCGACCTCAAGGTGGAGCGCAGCCGCCGCCAGGCACGGGCGGCGATTGCCGAGAGCGAGGCGATACGCGGCCGAACTGCTCGGCATCGGTGGGGACGACGAGCGCGCCATCCGGTTGCATTGGAAGTCCGGGTGGGCACAATGCTTTGCAAGAAAGGGCGATGATGGCGTCGCTTTCCTCGGCCGGAATTCCGGTGATCTTCGTCGTAATGAACGGGGTTATAAAAATCGAGCGGCGACCGGTCGTCGGATTTTTGACGATGAGGGGATGAGTCAAGACGGGTGCGCCCGGGCCGAAGGAGGGCGTATCGTCCTCGACCGTGGTGAGTCCGGTCAGATAGGTCTGGTGCCCCCAAGAACGGTGCTGGGATTCTGGTGATCCCGCTAACATCAAGCTGGCTTCCTGCCGGCCTACTCGCCGGAGCTCAACCGGCGGGAAATCTCTCGGATAGATTCGCGAGAAAATTTTCAGGAACTACGCCGTCAAATCCATGGACGAGGTCTGGCACAGCAAGGCTGCCGCTGCGGCTCTTCGCACCCAGCAGGGGCACCACGCAGTTGTTGGCGTCACCCGCCTTGGTCTCGTTACATGCCCCATATGGCCTTGTAGCGCATCTGATAGTTATTGTCGGGATCGTACATGTTACTAGGCCCGCGATCATATTGTATGTTGTCCTTCGTTACCAGGTGAACCGGCGCGACGTAGCCGCTTGGGGGTTGCCCAGACAAGGCACGGTTCAACTCGTCCACAAGTTGCCATCCTGCTTCGTGAAGTGGTTCCGCCACCGTCCCGATCTGATAGTCGCCAGAACGAACGCGGTTGAAAGCCGCCACACTGCCATCGCCTGCAGAGATAAAGGCGGGGGGACCGGAGGACGGTACACCTGCGCTGCGCAGCGCCGGAGATGCGAAGTCGAAGTAGAGGTCATTAATGCCCAGTCCGATCGTCCAGGACTTGCCGAATCGCTGCAGCAATGAGGTCGTATTCTGCGGCATCCGCGCCGCCGTATCCGCCAGGGGCGTGTTGACATAGTCGAGGAGCTTGCAGGTGGAACATGCCTTGAGCACGTCTCGCATAGTCTCCGCCTTCTTGATACCTATGGCGTCGCCTGACTGCCAGAAGATCACCGCCCCGGCAGTGCAGTTCGTTATCTTTATGGCATAGGCCGCTGCGACTTTTGCAACGCTGGTCGCGTCGGTCGTGATGTTGGTAAAGATCGGCGGATCCTCGACCGGTCCCGATGATGCGGTGGAATGCCAACCGACAATCTTGATGCCCTGCTCTGCTGCGGTGCGGATCGCCTTCGCCTCCTCCTGAGCGTCGACCGAACCGAGGATAATGCCGTCTGGCCTCAATGCCGCCGCCTGATTAATAGCGGCCACTCTTCCGGCGACGCTGCCCGCACCGTCGATGATCTTTAGCGTCCAACCAATGGCGGCAACTGCACCGCGGACCCCCTGGCTGACCCCCAAAACGCCACCATTCCGCATGTCCTGCGCAACGTAGACCACCGATT
>JASHRR010001431.1 GCA_030037185.1 Xanthobacteraceae bacterium
GGAACCGCCAGAGGCCGAGTTCGTCGGCCGGCACGGCGGGACGTGGCGGCACGAAAAACGGTGGTGCATGGACGTTCACGCTACCCGCCCGAAGTTGTTGTTGCGCCGCATTCCCGGCAAGATCGCGCCCATTCAGGATGTTCCTTCGGGAAATGGTTTGCAAGTCCAGGCCGCCAATTGCGCTTGCGGTCGCAGCAGATTCGGCGTGACGAGAGCTCACCGTGCAGAATTTGAATAGCCCGGCGGCCGCACCCGGGCGAGCCAAACTTTGCTTTGCCGGGTCTATTCGTGATAGGCGTGGCAAGGGCCTCATCATCCGGTCGCGCGGCCACGTTGGTGCACCACGACCAATCGGCGAGCCATTGGATCAATGAAGTCTCTTGCGGGACCGCTATGACCTGACCCTGTGTCATTAATCGCAGGTCCCCTTCGCCAAAGAGTTGCTCGTCACGCATCGAGAGCGCTAGGGATCGGAATACGTCATGAAAGCACTTATCCTCTACGTGGTTTTCGTCGCCGTCGGGGCCGCCGTGGCCGGCTTAATCGGATACTATGTCGAGATCGAGGTATCGGCGACCGCAAGCCTCATCGTGTTTCTGGCCCTGTTCTTCGCCAATTTCGTGGCATCCTGGATTGCGGTCATCTTCATCATGGACGGCTCGCTCGAAGATGCGCAGGGCCGACGGGCCCAGATGGAAATCGAGCGCCGCGCCAGAGGCGTTTAACGTCCTGGCAAGTTTATTTCGCAGGCTGCGGCACGCCCGGGGCGCGCGAACGCGCGCAAGCGGCATCCTGTGAGCTGACTGCTCTTAAGATGGACTCTTGGCGCGCGCTGTCCTATCGCCCGTTTTGCGTCCCGCCCCTCTCGCCCCTAGCAACCATTCCCTGCTCATCCACGATCTGCCCCCCGTCATACCCACAGGCGATGCGGCCCAGGGCGGCGCGGAAGGCTTCGGTGTCGATGGCAGCAGAAAAATCCTGGATTGGGATGCCGCGGGAACCGATGCGGGCCCGGCTCAACAGCTCGGCAATGAGGTTGCGATCGAGGTAGGGCAGGGTGGCCCAAAAGCCGCGTGCGAGTTCTTGCGCCAGGGCATAATCCGGATGGTTGGGGTTTTCGGGCGCCCGGCCGATCTCGTACATGTGCCGAACCTTGTCCCACGGCGCCCGTTCGCGCGGCAGGCGGGCGAAGATGTCCGGCTGCTCCTGCGCCACATAGAAACGGTTGAGCGTGTCGAACAGCGCGAACCGGTAGCCCTGGGCCAGGAGGAACGGCTCCCACTCGGCCCAGGCCGGCTCGCCCGATCCCGGCATGACGGCCTCGATGATGACCACCTTGGGGCGATAGCGCCGCCAGTCGCCGCCGAGCACCACGTCGGCTTCGCCGCCTTCGACGTCGATCTTGAGGAAATCGATCTCCCCAAGATCATGCTCGGCGCACAATTGCGCGAGGGTTATCACCGGCATGCGCACGGTGCGGTAGGTGGCGCCGAAATGTTGAGCCTTCTGCGCGATGCGCTCAATGGTCGTGGAAAATCCGTGGAGCCGGTCGACCACGTGAAACTCGGTCTCGCCGTTCTCGCGACCGATGAGCCCGCAGACCGCGAAGTCGCGAGGGCGCAGTCGCGCATAGAGACCGGCTAGCTCCGCCTGCGGCTCGACGACCACGCCTTGCCAGCCGCGCTCGTAGAACCAGAATGATACATTGTCGGCGACCGGATGGCCGGCGCCTACATCGATGTAGGTTCCACGCTTGTGGTCCGCAAAGGCGAGCGAGAGATGATAGTCTTCGAGGTTCTGCGTGTATGACAGCTCCATCCGCACCCTCCAGAAGTTTCATGGCTCATCCATAGCATGCTCCGCAGCGGCGCTTCGTCGCGGGCCGCCGGCCTGCGCATTTTGCGGCCGGCTTCTGCAACCAGATGGATGATTGAATTCTTATCTCCTGCGGCCAGCGGGGAGAATATTTATGCGCAGTCAGAGCGACCAAATGACTTTATCCAGATAGGTGACGGATGTCCGCAAGTCGCTGTGCCCCGTCTGCGACCGCCGCGACATCAGCGGTCACGATGGTTCCTGTTGCGGTGGCCGGTACTCGCCGATATTGTCGCCCGCGCGCATCGCGGGGAAGTTCATGACATCACATCGATCGGCGCGTTGCAGCATTTCTCACCGCGCGGGCTTTGCCGCACTTGCAATTGCTACGGCTTTCAGCTGGCCGAGCCTCGCGCAGGCCGAGGGCGCGATGGCGGTCGGGATCGCCCGCGGCGGCATCGCCAAGGGATACGCGACCGGTTTCGCGATCAATCAGCCGAGCATGAAGGCAGCACGAAACAATGCGGTTGAGCAGTGCCGAAAGATGAAGAACTCCAACGCCGATGCCAGATCCGGTTGCGAGGTGGTCGTCACCTTTCACAACAAATGCGTCGCCTCGGCGATCGATCCCGAAAGCGGGACACCAGGCGCCGGCTGGGGTCTCGGGGCATCCCAGCAGTCAGCGGATAGCCAGGCGCTCGCCCGCTGCCGTGCGAAGGCGGGCGCGAGCCGTGCCGAATTTTGCCAGGTAACGGATCGCTTCTGTGACGGCACCGGGAAGTGAGGGCTGGCACCTTGGTTTTCAAATTGGTCGGCAGCATCCCACCGGTCGGTGTGAGAGCCATCTCGATTTTCTGGGCCATTGAACGGCCATGCGACGCCGCGGGGCCGGGTTAGCTTGCCGCCACTGAAACATTGACTGACGTGGCGCGGTCGAAACGCGCGGGCGTCGGGGCCCTCCTCTGGTAAAACCAAGAGCGTCAACGCGCTTCGTGCGACGTTCCAGGCAACTGGCCGGACCGGGAGCAGTCCCGAGCGAACGGCGTT
The DNA here is from genome assembly GCA_030037185.1 of Xanthobacteraceae bacterium. The sequence continues at coordinate 2,863 of JASHRR010001431.1, forward strand.
GGATGTCTTTAACCAGCGAGCGCGGTAGAGGCCAAGGCCCTCCCACGTCCTGGTGGGCGTCGGAGTTGGTCGTTGGGCAATTCTGTCCGTAACCATTGCGAAGCCTCGGATGTTGTCAACAGGCTCTGACGACAGCCGAGGAGAGCACCGGGGGGGCGGAAGCCTCTTCCTTCGGGAAGGGGAGGCTTCACCGTGACTGAAATCGCCCGCCTTGCGAACTGCGCACGACATCGCGCGCTGCATCGCAAGCAGGGCGCCAACAGGTGTGGAAGCGAGATTGACAATTCCCATGCCGCGTTACCGATCCGTGTGAGTACGCGAGGGCATTGATGGCTCTTGCGGCTGCTGTCGCGCGCGCGGCGGAACGGACGGCGGCCCGCACCACCCCTTGAACCCCCTCACCTGCGCGGCTTACCTTGCGGGCCCCTCGGACAGTCGCGAGGGCTACAGCCGCCGCGCATCTGGCGGATACAGGGAGGACACCATGCATGTCAAAGCTATCGCGCGGATCGCCGCCTGCGCCGCACTTGTCACCGCGCCACTGATGTTGGCAACCGATGTGTCCGCCCAGGCCCCCACGCCGACCTCGCCACCGCAGCTCGCGCCGACCCTGGTCCCCGCGCAGGTGGTCGACCTGATGACGGCGGACGGCATGGCGGCGTTCGGAGCCCAGTGGAAGCACATGGAGGCCAAGATCGTCGAGGGACCGGCCCTGCAGGGCGCACTGCCAGGGTACAAGACATCGTATGACATCTCGCCTCACGCGGGCGCAAAGGGCTTCGATGATTCGACGTGGCCGACGATCGAAGCCAAAAGCTTGGGCGACCGGCGCGGCGGCGGCAAAGTGTCGTTCCTGTGGTACCGCACCAGTCTGACGGTCCCGGCCAAGATCGGGAATTTCGAAACCGCCGGTGCCAAGATGGTGCTGACCGCCTATGTGGACGATTACGCGGAAGTATGGATCAACGGGGAGATGCCGCGCCGCGCCGGCATCACCAGCCCGGCCACCATCCAGGGGTTCAACATCCCCAACCGGGTGGTGTTGGCGGATTCCGTCAAGCCCGGTGACAAGGTCGAGATCGCGATCTTCGGCATCAATGGACCAATTTCGGTTGCGCCGGCCAATTTCGTGTTCTTCCGCCAAGCGTCGATCGAGTTCTACAAATAGACGGCATCGACCGAAGCCACAGGTTTGCGGGAGGCATGGACACGCAGCCTATGCCTGCTTTCGGGGCGACCCTGGTGGTCGCCCCATAGGCGGCTGCGCTACGGCGTCGCCATCCGCCGCTTTACCCATTCGTTTACGGCGCCCAGCTGGTGCGCAGAAAAATCCGCATCCGTCATGATGCGCTCATACGCGCGTGCCGCCACGATCCGCCCGCCCGGGGTTGCATGCACAGGCGCAAAGTTGGCAAGCTCTTGCGCATGCGCCGCGTCGGTGAAGTTCGTCATCAGGTTGGCGGGGAAACTGTCCTTGAAGGATGGCCCCTGCTTCGCCGCCAGCGCGGCGAAATTTGCCTTTACGAAACTCCAGGCGAGATCGCGATGTTCGCCTCCGGAGGCGACCTCGGAGATCAGCCGGCCGACAAGCGTGGTCGGCAGCTCGTCGGTCAGCGCGATCGCCAGTGTGGCGTTGGCGAGTGCCGGATCGCGCGCGCTCGCGGCCGCCATATAATAACGGACCCGCTGGTCGGTGTTGGTGGCGGCGCGGCCGAGCGCCAGCAGGGTATCGTAGCCGGCGCGATCAGCGTAGCGGCCGGCGAGGCCGGTGACGGTATCGCGCAGAGCCGGAGGGAGCGATGCCGGGTCGCTCACGAATTTCGCAAAGCGGAGCTTGGCTTCCGCCACGATCGCCTCATCGCCGAAATTCCCGAGCATGCCGATGAGTCGGGTGCGCAGAAGGGGGCGATCTGCCGGCTCGCCCGGCGCTGCCTCCCAGCCGATGCGGTCGAACACCGGCCGCAGCACGGCGCGCCCATAGGCCTGAAATGCTGCGCGTTCCGGCCGACCCCACTGCAGGTGGTCGATCCGGCTCAGCGGGCGGATGATTTGGTCGACAACGGCACGATTATCATCGCCGACCACCCGCTCGGCGAGATCGAAGAACGCGGCCGGCGCGGTGCGGCCCGCCTCCACCAGTGCCCAGGTGTCGCCGAGAAGACTGGCCCGGTCGACCGCCGTCAACCGGCCGATCGATCGCGTCAGCGCGGCGAGCATGGTGGCGTCATATTGGACCCGGTAGTAACCCACATCGCCGGGATTGAGCTTCAGCGGATCGCCGCAGCGCCCGCCGGCAATCTCCGCGGCGCCATCGAGCAGCACTGCCCTGTCCGCCCCCTCGTCGAGGCCGCGAAGCGTAACCGGCACCTGCCAGCGTTGCGGCCGAGGCGCAGGATCGTGGATGGCGAAGCGCTCCTGCCGCAGCGTGATGCGCTGGGTTTCGCCCGTGCAGGATGCCTGCGCTATCACCAGCGGGATGCCGCCTTGCTCCGTAAAGCCTGACGCAATCGCCGCGACGGGCTTGGCGGATGCGGCATGTAGTGCGTCCCACAAGTCTGCGGTGGTGGTGTTGCTGTAGGCATGCTGCTTTATGTAGGAGCGGATGCCGGCCCGGAAAGTGTCCTCGCCGAGATAGCTTTCCACCATCCGAATGATTGCCTGGCCTTTCGCATAGGTGATGGAATCGAATGCCGTCATCGCCTCGGATTCGTTGGCGATCGGATGCTGGATCGGGTGAGTGGTGCGGCGGGCGTCTTCGCTCATCGCCGCCTGCTTGAAGCCGCTGCTGTTGAGCCACGTCTGCCAGTCCGGGTGGAGAGCTTCGGCGGCCTTCGCCTGCATCCAGCTGGCGAAGCCTTCGTTGAGCCAGATGTTGTCCCACCACGCCATGGTGACAAGATCGCCGAACCATTGATGCGCCATTTCATGGGCGATGATGTTGAAGATGCCGCGCCGGGCTTCGCTCGCGCTGGTAGCCGGGTCGAACAGCAGGCGGCTCTCGAAAAACGTAATGCCGCCCCAGTTCTCCATTGCGCCGCCGAAGCCGCCCGGCACCGCGATCAGGTCGAGCTTGGGCAGCGGATAGGCGAGGCCGAAATAGCCATTGTAGTAGCGCAGGAGATCGACCGCGCTGTCGAGCGCCAAGCGTCCTTGTCGGCTTTTACCGCGTGTGGTCACTACTCCGACCGTGACGCCGCCGGCATCGGCGATGGTGCGCTCGAGGTCGCCCGCTGCCAGCACAAAGAGGTAGCTCGACATGCGCGGCGTCGCTTGGAATGCAACGCGCTTCTTGCCCTCGCCGGTCGGCTCCTCGCTGACGACCGGCATGTTGGACACCGCGAGGAACGCCTGCGGAACCGTGACCGTGAGCGCAATGCTTGCCTTGAAGGCGGGTTCGTCCCAACTCGGGAAGATGCGGCGCGCGTCCGCGGGCTCGAGGTGCGACGAGATCATCCGCTTGCGACCCTCCGGGGTCGGATAATCGACCGCGAACAGGCCGCGGGCGAAGCGGTTGATGCGGCCCGTGAAGGAGATGCGCAAGTGGTGGTGACCGGCCGCGATCGGGTGCGCGAAGGCCAACGTCACGGTCTCGGCCGCCGCTTCGGTCGTGATCTGCTGTACGGCCTCGCCTTCAACCGATGCCGCCTCGATCGTCATGTCGACGGCGTTGAGCACCAGGCGCTCGGCCGGCGCTGTCACCTCGATTTCAACGGACTCGGAGCCAGAGAGCGTGAGCTTGTCGAGATCGGGGGTGAGATCGAGCGCATAGTGGACCGGCGCCACGGACTTCGGCAGTTTGCCGGGAGTCTCACCGAAGGAGAACACCGGCTCTGCCATGGCCCGGCCAGTGGCCAATGCCAACAGCACAATCAGGCCGACCAGCAGTGCGCGACCGGCAACGGGCGGTTTGCGATACGAGCTCATGCACTATTTTCCAAGATGCTTGTCGAAGAAGCCGGCGATTTCGGTGAAGACTTCCTTCGTCTCCGGCACCAACGGATCGAAGTTGTACTGGGCGTGGGACATCCCCTCGAATACCTGCAGCTCAGCCTCCACGCCTGCCCGGCGCAGCTTGCGATGGGTGAGCACGGTCAGGCTCAGAAAGAGGTCGCGCGTGCCGCTGGTGAGAATCGCCGGAGGGAAGCCGGTGAAGTCCCCATAGATAGGCGAAAGCTGCGGATCCTTCAAATCATGTCCGTTGGCGTAAAGCTCCGCTGCATGCCGCAGATAGCCGTCGTAACTGACGAGGACGTTGTCGACCCACTCGTTCGTTTTATATGTGTCGCCGGTCTCCGTCAAATCCGACCACGGCGTACCCGGCGCAATCGCGGCCGGCAGGGGCAAGCCTTCCTTTTTGGCGCGCAAGATCATCGCGAGCGTCATGCCGCCCCCGGTCGAAGTTCCGAAGATCGCCATGTTGCGAGGGTTCTGCATCTTGACCGCCTCCCTCCACACCGCCATGGCGTCATCCATGGCGGCCGGATAGGGGAAGTCGGGCGGCATGCGGTAGTCGACCGAGATCACCTTGAAGCCGCCATAGGCAGCCATCAAGGCGGCCTCGCCGGTGCCGGCTTCGCCCGGATTGTAAACATAGCCGCCGCCGTGAACGTTCACGAGCAGGCGGTTGCGGTTGGCCGGGGGCATCTCCTTCGGGGTAAGGATGAAGACTTTGACCCCGCCGATCGTGCTGGGCTCCATCGAGACGCCCAATTTCTCGCGAATGCCTTGCTGTGCAGCGGCGCCGACCGCCGCCAGGCGGTTGATGAGCTCTTTCCACTCGGCGGCGCTCTTTGGGTTGGCGTCCCAGTTTGGGATGCGATAGGGCGCAGCGATCATCGCCTGCAATTCGGGGCTCGCGGTGCTTGGCACCGGGATACTGCGGCCCGGTACCGCGCGTGGACCGGGCTTGCCGTTGGCCGCGTTCTGAGTGGCCTCCAGGGTCGCAAAATCGGGAGCCTGGGCACAAGCATCCCGCACGACCGGAAAGGCGAATGATGCCGCCAGGGCGAACGCCAACAAAGCCAAGAGGCGGATGATCTTCATCAAGATTTTCGGGCCGGCGATCCAGCCCTTAAGGGCTGGGGAGGAGGCCCGACCTTCTGACACTTGTACCCGTCGGCACGGTGGATGATTGTGCAGTACGTGATGCCTTGCACGACGTCCGTCGACGTTTGCACGTTGAGAGATCCGCTGGCACGACCGGCGACTCGACCGATGGCGATGGAGGCCGCCCTGCGGCGTTCGAGCGGCAGGCGAGCCCGTTTTTCAGAGCACGGCAACAGCGGCCGTTTCCGTTTATCGGGAGCGAGAACCACCAAGTTTGTCTCCTAAAGGCTACCTTACGGCACCTGCCACGCTGCCCCTCGCGCGCAAACTCCCCTCGAGCATGTTGCAGAGGAGCGTTTGAGCAAGATCCGTTTCGTGCTTATCCCGAGCTTGTCTACTGCTTGTCTTCCAGAGCCGGAAGCGCTGGGGTGAGTCCTGAACCTGTCTGCAACGTCTCCTCGTGTTAGACGGGTCTGGTCAGCTGTTGCCTGAAAGTTGGGGCGAAGGCCCCCGGCCTTTAGGTGCGCGGACGGCTTACTCTTGTGTGCCTGCGAATATCGCACGGACCGGGGGCCGGCAGCGGTGGGTTGGGCAGTTGCTGCCATCGGGGAGATGGCGCCAACTGTGCGGGTGTCGACCAGCAAGCTGAAAACTCACTCGCCGCCGAAATGGGACGCCAGATACGAGCTTATCGCCTGCGCTTCCTCCGGCGTCGCCACGGCGCCGCGGCTGACCATGTTGGCGACCAGCGCCGGCCATTGCGATCTCTGCCGCTTGGCCGATGCCACGCGTTCGAGATCGTGGCAGGCCACGCAACGCGCCTCGACCAGCTCCTTGCCGGGTCCGCTCGGCAGTGCCACCGGCGTGGCGGCGGCGGGTGCGGCGGGCCCGAAATTAGCGGCGAGATAGGCCACGACCATTTCGGCTTCGCGGGCGTTCAATTGCGCGCCGCGTGTCACCATGTTGTAGACGTGGCGCTTCCAGCCCTCCGCGCCTTCGCGCATCGATCTGATCACGTTCAGCGCGTGGCATTGCGAGCAGGCGGTCGCCAAGAGGTCGCGGCCTTCGCCGGGTGGCAGCGCGTCCTGAGCGCCGGCCGGCATGGCGATTGCGATTGCAAACGCTGCGGCGCAAAGCGGCGGGAGAAGCCGTCTCATCACACCCTCCTGGTCCGCAAATCGGCGACCGAATAGGCCGGATGCCAGGTGCTGGCCGCGCCGATGCCGTCGCGCTGGGTATGGATGTCGAGGAGATAGGGCCGCCCGTCGGCGATGACGCGCTGGGCGCGCAGGATCGCGGGCCTGACCTCGGCGGGCTCGGTGACGACTTCGCCCTCCA
>JASHRR010001432.1 GCA_030037185.1 Xanthobacteraceae bacterium
TCCTTGGTCTCCTCCGATGGGGCCGTGTTCTGTGTCTCCGTCGATGCAGTCCAGTCCTTGGTCTCCTGCGATGCAGTTCCGTCCTTGGTCTCTTCCGACGCAGACCTGTCCTGGGCGGTCGGTGTCGCGACGCTTGTGCCCGCCACCATGATAGGCATTTGGGGCACCGCCGGCTGCACAGCAGCGGTCGCGTTCGCCTGCGGCGCTCTGCGACCGACCACCTCCTCGATGGAGACCCCCGAAACGCGGGCGAACACCAGGTAGGCGCCGCTGAGCATCAGCGTGACGGCCGCACTGACGCTCATGCTGGAGACGAAGAAGCGCCTCCGCGGCGGAGCGGTGTGCCTCAAAGCATTCGGCTTGCGACAGCTTTCCAGGGTCCAATCATAAGCCACCCGTTGCTCGGTATCGCGAAGAATGTCATAGGCGGCAGTAATCTGGATGAACCGCCTGACAGCCTCGGGATCGTCAGCGTGGTGATCCGGGTGATTCGCCTTGACGGCCTTTCGATATGCCTTCTTGAGGCTTTCGGCATCATCGTCCCGACGAGCGCCGATAAGGTCGTACAGGGTTTTCATAAGTCACCTTTTGCCTCCCCGACGGATAGCCCGCTCACGACGAACCATGGGAGATGCGCCAAGTCGCGACAACGCGGAGGTACATCGAGGCCATATCATCCCCGCGAGAAACTGATAGCCAAGTAAGTGCTACAAGGGTAATCGGGAAAAAAATGTGGCATCTGCGATAAAAAGACATAGATGCCGATCACGCCGCCCATCTGAATTGAGCGTATCGGCGCCGACGGCAAGCAGCGCCCGTGCGTGATGCGTCCCGCTGGTCGACATCGTGGGTTTGGTCGAGGGCGCGGCTTGGCAATGTTGAAAAAAGGGAAAATGAAACGGCGGCGGTAGGGCCGAGCGCCGCTATATCGCCAGACTCAAAGCCGGTGTTAGTAACACAGGCAGCAACACCGTTAAAGACCGCAGTGATCGGCCGGCCGTCTGGTCGACCAGACTTTTGCCTATCTGAGTAGCACCCGCCATGAACACGCCCGCGCTCCTGACACTCGTCCATGCGGCCGAGCCGTTGCCGCCCTTGCGGGAAAGTTTTTCCACCTCGCGCATCGTGGCTCTGGCCTGCGGGTCGCCCTGCTCGGCCTGGGCCGAGAGCGCCATTAGCCTGAGAGGCCCGGGGGCACCATTGTTTTTGGCGGGGGCGCAAGAGGGGCGCGGGCACTCGCCAAACTCGCTCTAGACTGATCTGTTAGGCCGGAAGGGGTGGAGGGCATTTGAGACCGGCAACGCGGTTGCCCTCTCTTCGTCCGATACCAAAATCGATCCGAGCAAGACATTTCATCAAATCGCTTCGTGAGTTCGAGCTCAAGATAGACCGCGACCGGCGCGCGACCGCACACGCGGTCGAGCACATCGCGTGCGGCGCTGATTTGCCTGGTCGTCACGCGCGTCGCGCATGACGCGTGCGGCCTACGGGCAATTGCGGCAGTGGGGAACACATGAGATGATTTTTCTCGAACCTGAGCTCGGTTCATCCTACGACGAACAAACAGCCAAGGAGCGCGAACCATGCGCACATTGTTCCCGAGAGCCTCCTGGATCGCCGCAGCGCGGAGCGCGCTCGCTGTACTTTTGGTGGGACTCGCGTCCGCCGCCATGGCCCAGGTTCCGGCCGTGGACTGGAAGGCGGAACGGGCGGAGATTCTTCGCCATTACCGCGCCTTGGTGCAGATCGACACCAGCAATCCGCCAGGCAACGAGACATTGGCCGCCAACTACCTCAAGGGCGTATTCGAGGCAGCGGGCATCCCGGTCAAGACCTTTGCGCTCGAGCCCGCACGTGCCAATCTTGTGGCGCGCATCAAGGGGAACGGCAGCAAGCGCCCGGTTCTCATCATGGCGCACACCGATGTCGTCGGCGTACAGCGCGAGAAATGGCCGGTAGATCCCTTCGGCGCGGTCGCTAAGGACGGCTACATCTGGGGCCGCGGCACTAAGGACGACAAGGACAAGCTCACTGCCAATCTCATCACGATGCTGCTTGCGAAGAAGCTCAACGTTCCTCTCGACCGCGACCTCATCTTCCTGGCCGAGGCGGGTGAAGAAGGCACCACCACCGTGGGCATCGATTTCATGGTGAAGGAGCACTTCGATGATATCGATGCCGAGTTTGCCATCACCGAGGGCGGCGGCGCGACGGTGGAAGAGGGCCGCGTCACGGTCGTCAACATCCAGACCACCGAGAAGGTCCCTCGCGGAGCACGGCTGGTCGCGAGCGGCACTTCGGGGCACGGGTCGGTTCCCCGTGTCGACAACCCCCTCGTCCATCTCTCAGCAGCGATTGCAAAAGTTGGCGCATGGGAAACCCCGATTCGGCTCAACGACACCACGCGGCTCTATTTCGAAAGACTGGCTGGCATCAGTCCGCCAGACAAGGCCGAGCGATATCGCGCCCTCCTCGACCCTCAGCGCGCCCCAGCGGTCCAGCGCTATTTCGCGGAGAACGAGCCGCAGCGCTATTCCATGCTCCGCACATCCATCGTCCCGACCATTCTCAAAGGCGGGTTCCGGACAAACGTCATCCCGTCGGAAGCGGAAGCGACATTAGACATCCGCGCCTTGCCGGATGAAGACATGCCCAAGCTCTTCACGGACATGACCCAGATCATCGGCGATCCGGCGGTCAAGGTCGTACCGGCCACAACCAACCTGCGCGCGGCCGGCCAGCCGTCGCGCCTCGATTCGGAAATGTATCGCGCGATAGAAAAGGCGAGCGCCCGTATGTATCCGGGCGCAACGGTTCTGCCCACCATGTCCACGGGCGCGACCGACATGGCGCAGCTGCGCGCCAAGGGCATCCAGTCCTACGGCATCGGGCCGGCAAGCACCGAGAGCGACAACATCAATTACGGCGCGCATAGCGATGTCGAGAGGCTCCTTGAATCCTCGCTCTACGATTTTGTCGAATTCACCTGGACTGCCGTGACTGACGTAGCGGCGAAGGAAGTCAGGAGGTAACCGGCGCCGACGGCGTCGCCGTGTTCGATGCGCTCCACCGCCGGCACAAGGAGATCGACGGCGAGGATTTGCGGCCACGGCCCCTGAGCGAGCGCGAGCCGAAACTGCTGGCACGTCGGTGCGCTGGTTGAACACGACGCCCGGCGGGAGCCCGAGGATGGCGGCTGAACCAGATCGGCCGCCGCCGTCGCTCAATCGGCGGCCTTCATCGCCCGCCAGTTGCATGCGCCGAGGCTCGCCTTGCTGGTGAGGAGCGTGGGCTTAAGTCCCTGATGTTGTTGGGTCGGTGGCGGACACCGTCTCCGTCGGCGTGAGGTCGATCAACCGACCGCTTCCTACCCACGCAGCTGCCTACGTAGGGCCGCTTGGTCGACCCTCTGGCCGGGGGCGCCTTTCGCGTTGTAGTTGCAGGGGATTTTATCGCTGGCGAAGCCGGGGGCCTTGTTTTGGCGCTCGCAAGTTCCCCGTGCGGCGGTAAATCAAGGTCGCATTCCCCCGGCGCTCGAATGTGAGCAGCATTGGCGGAATGGTGAGCCCGCCGCTCGCGATGGCTCGGGATCATCGGCCGAATGGGCGGACAGAACAGAGCGCGACGTCGGTCTCAATAGACTCCACGGTCGGCGGCGAGGCTCCAGAATAGAAGAATACGCGAATCGCGGCGTCAGCGACGCCGGCCACAGGCGGAGGCAACGGCTGGACGGTAGCGAACCTTGCCGTCCGGCCCCAGCCTTCCGGGTCGCGTTTACGGTTTAGGCCCAGCACTTCGAACAACTGCCCATCGCCGAAAGCCGCCACCGGCCTCACGCGATAAGTTACGAGCCGCCCAACGGAAATGCTGCCATTGCCGATCACCAGTGTTCCAGCCCTACGTAGGCAGCTGCGTGGGTAGGAAGCGGTCGGTTGATCGACCTCACGCCGACGGAGACGGTGTCCGCCACCGACCCAACAACATCAGGGACTTAAGCCCACGCTCCTCACCAGCAAGGCGAGCCTCGGCGCATGCAACTGGCGGGCGATGAAGGCCGCCGA
>JASHRR010001433.1 GCA_030037185.1 Xanthobacteraceae bacterium
TCCTACATCGCCGGCGTGATCAGGCACGCCAAGGCGATCAACGCCTTCACCAACCCGACGACCAATTCCTACAAACGGCTGGTTCCCGGCTTCGAGGCGCCGGTGCTGCTCGCCTATTCGGCCCGCAACCGCTCGGCCTCTTGCCGGATTCCGTGGACGACGTCGCCCAAGGCCAAGCGCGTCGAGGTGCGTTTCCCCGACCCGCTTGCGAACCCCTATCTCGGCTTTGCCGCGATGCTGATGGCCGGCCTCGACGGTATCAAGAACAAGCTCGATCCGGGCCCCGCGATCGATAAGGACCTCTACGATCTGCCGCCGGCGGAACTCAAACAGATCCCGACCGTCTGCGGCTCGTTGCGCGAGGCGCTTGGCTGCCTCGATGCCGACCGCGCCTTCCTCAAGGCGGGCGGCGTTTTCGACGACGATTTCATCGACAGCTACATCGACCTCAAGATGTCGGAAGTGATCCGCTTCGAGCACACCCCGCATCCGGTCGAGTTCGAGATGTATTACTCGGCGTGATGCTGATCCCGGAAGGCGCTGCTTTCCGGGAGGTTGCGGCTGCTGACTTTACGCCATGGTTCCTCCCAGGATCGCTCAATCGATCCAAACTCAAGGCGCTCCGGTGGAGCGCCTTTTTTCTGTCCTAGCCGCCGAGCTCTCGGCCGCGACCCTCATTAGGCGTCAGGTTAAGGGAGATTGGTTGTCGCTAGCCGCGACCGCGATCTGCCGGGGCGGGGCTGAGGCCCTGCACCTTGCCCCAGGTATCGCGCAGTCCCACGGTGCGGTTGAAGACCGGCCGGCCGGGTCCGGAGTCCGGGTCGCGGGCGAAATAGCCGAGCCGTTCGAACTGAACGGGCGCCGGGGAATTGTCCGCGGCCAGCGCCGGCTCGAGCTTGGCGTCAGTGACCACCTCGAGCGAATTCGGATTGATGTCGGCAGTGAAGTTTGCGACGTCAGGATCCGGCTTGGCGAAAAGCTGATTGTAGAGCCGCACCTCAGCCGTAACGGCATCGGCGGCGCCGACCCAGTGAAGCGTCGCCTGGACTTTGCGGCCGTCGGACGCATTGCCACCGCGCGTCGAAGGATCGTAGCTGCAGCGCAGCGCGACCACCTCTCCGGAGGGATCCTTGATCACCTCGCGGCAGGTGATGAAATAGGCATAGCGCAGCCGCACTTCCTTTCCGGGCGACAGGCGGAAGAACTTCTTGGGCGGGTTCTCCATAAAGTCGTCGCGCTCCACGTAGAGTTCGCGGCCAAACCGGACGCGCCGCGTGCCGGCGGCGGGATCGTCGGGGTGATTGACGGCTTCGAGTTCTTCGCTCTCGCCGTCGGGGTAGTTCTCCAGGATGACCCTCAACGGCCGCAGCACCGCCATTCGCCGCAACGCCGTCGCGTTCAGCACCTCGCGGATCGCGTGCTCAAGCATCGCCACGTCGACCACGCTGTAGGCCTTTGCGACCCCGATGCGGCGCACGAATTCCCGCAGCGCTTCCGCTGGCACGCCGCGCCGGCGCAGCCCGGCAAGCGTCGGCATCCGCGGATCGTCCCAGCCCTTCACATGGCCGCCGCGCACGAGCGCGGTGAGCACGCGCTTCGAGAGCACCGTATAGCTCAAATTGAGCCGGGCGAACTCGTACTGGTGCGGCCGGGACGGCACCGGCAGATGCTCCAGGAACCAGTCGTAGAGCGGCCGGTGATCTTCGAATTCCAGGGTGCAGATCGAATGGGTGATGCCCTCGATCGCGTCCGACTGGCCGTGGGCGAAGTCGTAGCTCGGATAGATGCACCACGCCGACCCGGTGCGCGGATGGTTGGCGTGGAGGATGCGGTAGAGCACGGGATCGCGCAGGTTGATGTTGCCGGACGCCATGTCGATCTTGGCGCGCAGCACGCGGGCGCCGTTGCCGAATTCGCCCGCACGCATCCGGCCGAACAGGTCGAGATTTTCCGCAACCGAGCGGTCACGGAACGGGCTGTTGCGCCCTGGCGCAGTCAGCGTGCCGCGATTGGCCCGCATGTCGTCCTGGGACTGGTCGTCCACATAGGCGAGCCCCTCACGGATCAGGTGCTCGGCCCAGGCATAGAGCTGCTCGAAATAATCCGACGCATAGTAGAGGTGGTCACCCCAATCAAAGCCCAGCCAATGCACGTCGGCCTTGATGGCGTCGATGTATTCCTGCTCTTCCTTGGTCGGATTGGTGTCGTCGAACCGCAGATTGCATTGACCGCCGAACTCCTGCGCGATGCCAAAATTGAGGCAAATCGATTTGGCATGGCCGATGTGAAGATAGCCGTTGGGCTCCGGCGGGAAACGGGTGATGATCTTGCGGTATTTCCCCGAGTCGCGGTCAGCGGCGACGATGTCGCGAATGAAGTCGCGACCGGTTTCCGAAATCACTTCGGCTGCCGTCATGATGGTTGGCTTCCTGTGTCGTTTTCGCAGCAGGCCGTTTGACGGCCCCGGACTTTCGCATTTGGCGGACCTGCTCACCCTCTCCCTCGTATCACGGCTTTACGCCCGTCTTCGACGGGAGTGGACTAGGAATTTGCGCGCCGGTCGCGCAAATTCCGTGGTGAGGAGGACCTCTGCGCGCTGGCTCGCAGTCCAAGTTCTGAGCCTGCGGAGAGTCCCCCAAGCCGGGAGAGGCAGCAGGAGCCGTGCCAGATACGATTCGCCGCTCTGGTTCCAATCACCCTGCCCATACACGAAGCACCCGCAAGGGTGCAATCTTTGAACAGCCGTTACGATCCCTATGTGAAGCTTACCCGCCGCGGCTGCTTATAGATAATGCCGCGTGACACTCGCCGCCATGCCTTGTACAGGGGCCGAGCCTAAGTCAACCCTGTGAGCCAACCCCCCGTGAGATTACCTAAACCGACATGACCACCCCCGTCGTCACACGCTTCGCTCCCTCGCCCACCGGCTTCCTGCACATCGGGGGCGCGCGCACCGCGCTGTTCAATTGGCTTTACGCGCGCGGGCGCGGCGGCAGGATGCTATTGCGGATCGAGGACACCGACCGCGAGCGCTCGACCAAAGAGGCGATCGCCGCGATTCTGGATGGGCTGACCTGGCTCGGAATCGAATGGGACGGCGATGCCGTCTACCAATTCTCCCGCGCCGCGCGGCACCGCGAGGTGGCCGAGCAGTTGCTTGCAGCCGGGCAGGCCTATCGTTGCTACGCATCCCAGCAGGAGCTTGACGAGATGCGCGAGCGGGCGCGACGCGAAGGCCGCGCCAAGCTCTATGACGGACGTTGGCGCGACCGCGATCCCTCCGAGGCGCCTCCCGGGGTGAAGCCGGTGATCCGTTTGCGGGCGCCGCTGAGCGGCGAGACGACGATTGACGATCGGGTTCAAG
>JASHRR010001434.1 GCA_030037185.1 Xanthobacteraceae bacterium
ATTCCTCTATTCGCCATCGTAATATTGTTTTAGCGCCTTTCTGGAGAGCTGATGAGTGATCCGGCGCTCAGCGCTCGCCGCCCGCTCCTTGATGAGCAACCCCTGTGACAGGCGATCCGGTTGAGCCGCGCCCTGGTGCTGGCGTCGAAAATGAACTGAACGCGCAACTTAGTGCCGTTTTCGTTTTTCAGATGACGCTCGCGCGACTCGCCTGCTTCAGGGCGCTGGTAAGGACTATGAGTGATATCTCCGATTGCGTTGCAATGGTTATCAGCCATAACCTGATCAAGGCGGCAAGCAAGGCTCCACGGTCTAGGCGCGTACTGGTTGGAGGCCGGGGTTCAAGCCCCGCCGCCCGAGGGGCGCGCGCGGTAGCGTGCGGGCTTGACCCCGCGGCCGGCGCCCAACACGCTCTCATGCCAGCGCGACACAAACCGATAAAATTTCCGCTTGACACTAATACGGTATCTACCGCGACCCTCGCCGTGCTAAGCAAAAGCGCGGCTCCGTGGCCGAAGCAGCTGATTGTTGAGGGCGACTTAAAAATGAAGCGCCCCTCGCAACTCGCACATGACCGCGTTGTTCGATCATCTCCTCAAAATCTTTGGATCGATCTGTGGGTAACTAAGGCCCATGTCATGGATCAGATTTCCTTTAGATTTTGCACATTTTTAGGAATCTTGAACGTGAGCGAGTTGGAAGCCTGCTAAAGCAGGTTTCTGGAGGTGCGGTAGCAAGAAGCCAAGTTCGCGGGCGAATGCCAGCACGCCTGCATCTCGCGATGTGCAGATCGCGACCCTGAGTGGGAGATTGCGATGGTTGACGTTAACGTTGCTCCGTTTGAGATCGAGACAACAACACAACACGGCGACGTCGTGCGCGCCGATGTGTACCTGCCACGCAACGGAACCGGTCCTTTTCCTGTCCTGCTTGGGGCGTCGCCTATCAAAAGGTGCTCAGGCCATTACCCGTCCGACCGGCGGTGTTCCCGTTCATCGAATATGGGCCGATCCAGCTCTATCTCGACGAAGGCTACGCCTATGTCGCGATGGATACGCCCGGCATGGGGCGCTCTGGGGGCATCTGGAATCCAGTCAGCCGCACCGAAGGGGAGGCGATCCACGACATGATCGAGCATGTCGCGGGTCTCGATTGGTCAACTGGCATGATCGGCATGATCGGAATGTCGCATTACTGCTGGAGCCAGTGGAACACCGCGCGGACGAGGCCGCCCCATCTCGTCACTATTGCCGCGTTTGACGGTGCGACCGACATGTATCGCGACTGGATGTATCACGGCGGCATACCGATCCAAGGATTCCTCAATTCCTGGCTGTTTGGCTCGGTGCTGCTGCAGCACATGGCCAACGGTCTGCCCATGACCGAAAACGGCCGCGACCGCGTGATCTACGACATGTACGCGCATTTGTTCGATGATGAATGGCAGCGGCGGCGTTCGCCCTTCTGGGAGCTTGACCAGGTGGATATCCCAGTCATCTCGATTGGTGCATGGGGTAAGGCGTCGCTGCATCTACGCGGGAACTTCGAAGGATTCAGGCTGGTCAAGGGTCCCAAGCAGCTACTGATCACCGGCGCACAGACATTCGCCGAGACGCAGTTGCTGTTCGCGAAAGAAGAGTTTCACCGGGAAGAGCTGCTGCCCTGGTACGACCACCACCTCAAGGGCGCGGACAATCGCGTGATGGAACGGCCGAAGGTTCGGTTTTTTGTCCAAGGTGAAAAGAAGGTTAGAAGTGCATCCGCTTGGCCGCCGCCCGACGTCGCCATTACCGCGCTATTCTTAAGCGGCCGCAAGAGCGGCCTTGAGGACTCGCTGAACGACGGATCGCTGCTCGAACGCGCTGAGAACGCAGATGGCGGCTCGACGAGCTCGAGTTATCCCGACCCGAAATGGATGGCAGGGGTAACCACTTTCGATGAGCGGGGCACGCCGCACCATACCGCTCGCGTCGTTACCTACACGACCGCTGCGTTCGACCGCGATCGTGAGTTTACCGGACAGGGCGTGTTGCATCTGTTTTGCTCGTCTGACCAAACCGACATGGACGTTATAGTCAAGCTTTCGCTACTGCCCGAGGGCGTTGGCGAGCCACCCTTCATAAGGGTGACGCAAGGCTGGCTGCGGGCTTCGCATCGCATGGAGGATCCGGGTCTAACGACCGAGTTGCGTCCGTTTCTGCGCCACGACCGCGCGGAGCCGATCGAGCGCGGGACGGTCTATGAGGTGCGCATCGAGCTACTACCAATGTCGGTGCTTGTCCGCAAGGGCGACCGCCTGAGGCTTGAGATCAGCAACTGGGAGTCGTCGATCACCGAAGCACCGATGACTCACTGGTACGGCCAGAAGGTCGGCACCGACACCTATCACCACGATGCGCTACATCCTTCTCGGCTCCGCCTTCACGAGCGGCCGCGCTCGACCGACGCACCCGAAAAAATCCAAAGGAACAGATTGTGAATATCGATCGTGTCGTCGTCACTGAGGCCAGAGGCGGCGCGGGCGCGTTGATTGACGAACGCTTCCTTCCAAACCGTCGAGCGGTATCGAACCGACGCTTTCCCCCAGTAGGCCCGAGCCAGGCGACCTCCACAGCGTCCGAATTAAGTCAGCCCGACCCACGTCACTCGCCGTTCAAACGTCCAATCAAGGACTCTAACGAGGAATCAATGACCATATCACCGCATTTCAAACCCGATACTTGCGCTCTCGTGCTGATCGATCATCAGGTCGGCACGATACAGCTGATCAGGAACATCACTTCCGATGCATCGGTCCGTAACGCCGTTATTCTCGGGAAGGCGGCCCTGGCGTTCGACATACCGATCGTCATGACCTCAAGCCAGGAGGACCATATTCAGGGACCGCTGCATCCGTCTCTCCAGCGTGCGCTTCCCAACGCTTATGCAAAGCGCGTCAAACGGACCGGCATCGTCAATGCCTGGGACGATCCCAACTTCCAAAAGGCGGTTAAAGATACTGGCAGGCCCCAGCTGGTCATGGCGGCGGTTACCACGGATATCTGTCTTGTGTTTCCAGCAATCAGTGCCGTGGAGGCCGGCTTCGAGGTTCAGGCTGTGCTCGATGCGAGCGGATCAAGCTTCGACATCGGCGAAGAAACCTCCCGACGGCGGATGGAACGGGCAGGCGTCTGGCTGACGTCGACCAATACCATGGTCGCCGAGCTGGTGCATAACTGGGCCACCCCGCAGGGCATGAAGCTCGTGTCGCTCATTGCCGCCAACCCGCCGATGCTGCCAGTCGATTAAGAACCAATCGATGAACGCCGTTCTCTCCGCCGGAATGATTTCTGGCTTTCGCAGCAACACCGTCGGGATCGAGGGCGTTCGACTACATTACTGGGTCGGCGGCGACCCCGACGGACAGCCAGTCATCCTGTGGCACGGATTTCTATTCGTCGGCGCCGGGCTCTCGGTGATGGTTCCTGACATGCGCGGCTGCGGCGACAGCGACAAGCCGGACGGCAACGACGGCTATGATGCGCGCGCATTGGCCGAGGAATGCCGTTCGCTTGTCGCCAAGATCGGGGTCGGCGGCGGCAGGCCGATAATCCTCGCAGCGCATGATATGGGGGCACTCCCTGCGCTGATCTCGGTCGCGGAGAACGGGCACGAGGTCGCCGGGCTACTTTATATCGAAGCGCCGGTGATGCTCGGCGCAATTCTGCCCAAGGTCTTCGATTATACGCCCGAGGCGATGGCGCACGGCTCGATGTGTTGGTGGATCCTGCCGCTGGCGCTGGGCGTCCCCGAGCGATTGATCGTTGGCAACGAGCGGGCCTTTCTCGGTTGGTTCTATGAAGGCGACCATGTCGTCCAACACGAGGTCTTCTCACCTTCCGTGGTCAACGCGTATTGGCGCTCCTTCTCCGGGCGCAAAGGCGTGTTCGGCGCTTTGGGCATCTACCGCGCCGCCTTCACTAGCATCAAACAGACCGAGCCTCTGAAGGTGCGCAAGGTCACTGTGCCGGTTGTCGCGTTGGGCGGCGAAAAGGGCTTGGGCGCCAAAGTCAGCGAAATGGTCAAGATCGTCGCCGCGACCGTCGAATCCCACACGCTAAAGGACTGCGGCCACTTCATGCCGGAGGAAGAGCTAATGCTGTGGTCAAATACATCGTGGCGATGGCAGCCCAAAGACATTCCTGACACTCACCATTGAACTTATCGCGGAAAGGGCCGGAACCACGGTCGACACGATAGCGGCGGCTCGGATGAGCGTGACCAGAATAGCTTGGTATGGTTTTGCCGCGACGGCGCTCGCGGCAATTCTTGGCGGGCTTTCGCTTCAGGCACACGTTGTTGCTGGGAGCGATCTTGGCGGCGCGCTGGATGTCTCGGCGGACCAGGCCTCCTGGGCCACAACCGCGGGCGCTGCCGCCGAGGGCGTCGCGGTACTGATCGCAGCGCCGTTGAGCGTCGTTTTCGGCGCGAGGCGCGTGATTATCGTCGCCGCCAGCGCGTCGGGCGCGATGGCGCTCGGCGTGCTCCTGCTCGGAACCGACATGGCGTTGACGGTTGCGTTAAGCTTCTCGCAGGGCCTCGCATGCGGTCTGCTCCCGGTCATTATGATGGTCTGGGTCATGCGGGCGTTCGCGCCGAACGCCCGCAGTCTTCCTCTTATGTTGTTGGCTTTTGCTTCGTCGTTTCCCAGTGCGGCGGCGGCCCTCGCAGCCGGGATTGCTACCGATCACTGGGGTGGATCAGGCGTATATGTTGCCGACGTGATCTGGGCCCCCATGGTGGTCGCAGTCGCTCTCGTGGTATTGCCGTGTGAACCGGCGGAGATCGCCCGTCTGAAGTCGCTCGATTGGCTCGGTTTCAGCTTGCTTGCCGGTGCGGTGCTGCTGCTCCTCATTTACCTGACGCAAGGCGAGCGGCGATTCTGGCTCGAAACAAACTGGATCGGACCGCTCATCCGGGCGACGATTGCACTTCTCGCTCTGGCAGTCGCTTGGCTTCTCAGCGCAAGGCGCCGTATCTCGATCTGGGTCTCTTTATCAAGCCCACTTTTGCGGTCGCTATTGCGTTGGCGCTGTCGCTCCGTTTTGGCGTGCTAATGGCCAGCTTCGCCGTGCCGCGGGCTTTGGTCCGTCTGCAAGGCTTCCGGCCTGAACAGGCCGGCGAGGCCCTTATCTGGCTTGCGGCCGGGCAATGCGCAGGATTTCCATTGGCGTACCTTTGGCTGAGCTTCAAAGATCCGCGTTGGGCGCTCGGGTTCGGGCTTTGCGCATTCGCTCTCGCCGCGCTTTTCGCAGCCCAGATCGATCCCGCCTGGAGCGTGGAACAGTTTCGTCCCCTCATGATACTGGTCGGGTTTGGCCAAGGCTTCTTTCTGGCCAGCGTACTCGCAATTGCGACGTGGGATGTCCCAGCGACAGCCGGAGCTACCGCCGCAGCGCTGTTCAACCTCACACGCGTCCTCGGGACATCCGGGGCCACCGCGCTGGTCGGCTATTTCCTTCGTATTCGCGAGAATGAACATTCCGCGCGTCTCTCTGAGTTTGTCACAACCAGCAGCGAGGCAGCAAATTTGCGGATCGAGCAGCTCACGAGCAGCTATGCCGGCCTGACACCAGACTCTGCTGCGGCCCAGGGAGCCGCGATGGCTGACCTTGCGAGGCAAGTAACAAACCAAGCCTTCACCCTAGCCTTTTCAGACGTGTTTTTGGGCATCGCAACCATTCTGATCGTCTCCGTCCTGCTGCTATCGCTTCTTCCGCGCTTGCCCATCGTCATGGAAACATCAGACCAATGACCGCCGCTAAACGACTTCTCACATTCGTTTTGACTGTGGTTGCGGTGGCCGCCGCGAGCTGGTTTGGCTGGTGGAGTTGGGATACCCACACCGACAGGCAGACCACGGACGATGCCTATGTCCGAAGCGAAGTCGTCACAATATCGCCGCGCGTGGCGGGATACACCATCGCGATACTCGCTGACGATGATGAACCTGTGACCGCCGGGGAGGTGGTTGTTCGAATCGATCCACGCGACTATGACGCTGCGGTCAAACGAGCGGTGGCGGCACAAGAACAGGCCGCCGCAGTGCTAGTGCAGTCCAAGGCGAAGCTCGATCTGCAGACGTCACAGATCGAAATCGCGGAAGCCGCACTGAACTCAGCCGAAGCGCAGTCGCAGAATGCAGACCTGGCACTGAATCGCGCTGGTGAACTCCTCGGCAAAGGCTCGGGCACGCAAGTGACCTTCGATCAGGCGACCACCAATGCGGTCACGCAGCGCTCAGCCGTCACACAAGCGCGGGCCCAACTGGACTTTGAGCGCCAGCAGATCGGGGTATTGAAGGCCGACATCCGTGTGTCCGAGGCGAAGCTTGCCGACGCCAATCAAGCTGTCGTGACGGCCAGCCTAGCGCTTGAGGACACAGAGGTCTGGACTCCGGTCAAAGCAACAGTCGCCAATCGGCGCACGCGGGTTGGCGAATATGTAGTGGTCGGTACGCGGATGCTGTCGATC
>JASHRR010001435.1 GCA_030037185.1 Xanthobacteraceae bacterium
TTGTCGAGCTCCTCGGTGCGGCCGTCTACTGCCTTTGCCAGGTCCTCGATGACATCTTTGCGTTCGGTGACTGACGCCATGCTGTCGTCATTGGCCTTCTCAAGCAGAGCGACTGCGTCGGCGAGCGCCTTGCCGTGGCCATCGAACTGCACGGCAAGTTCCCCGAGATCGCCCAGCACCCGGGTGGTGAGACCGTAAAACGAGCTGACTTGCCGGTCCAGCTTGCCGGCGGTAACTCCAGCGGCGTCGAGCAGCTGTTCGACGGTGGAGACGAATTCGCCAACGCGCGTCGAGAGAACCTGCTCGATTGCATTGAGGTTGGTCTGGGCGCCGCCCAACACCTGCTGCAGCACGCCGTTGGCGTCGCGCAGGCGCTCGAACAGGGCCGTGGTGTCGGAGCGCAGCATGCCATGGGTTTCGTGAATTTCCGAAACCGTCGACATCGCCACTTGCTTGGATTGCTCTATCGCTCCCCGCGCTGACTGTTGCAGATCCTTCAAGGTCTGCGCGACCATGATGGTCGCCTGCGAAACGGAGCTGTTCGCCGAGTCGTGGAGCTCCCTGAGAGTCCGGCTGACGATCGCGGTTGCGCTGGTGCTGGCGTCGGTAATGACACGGGCGAGCTCGTTCGAATTGTTCATAATCGATTGGGTGAAGGCGAACGCCTTTGCATCGATGACTTTGACGGCGCTTTCGGTCGCCTGCTCGAGCTCGGCGGCGAATTGCCCGCCCTTGGAAGAGATGGCGGCGATCAGGCCGCTGCTCGCCTCGTCCAACCGCCGTGACAGGTCGGCGGCGCGCGCCTCCATGAGATCGGCGGCGACGCGGGTGCGCGTCTCGATGTCCCGGGACACGTTGGTGCCGCGCTCCAGCAAATGGCTGAAGGCCTCGGCGGTACGGGTGCCGATCTCCGCGGTTGCGTCATGGAGCTTGAGCGTGATTTCTTCGGCAGTCGATACCGTGCGCGTCTCCATCTCATCGGTGGCGCCCGCGAGCTGCGCGGCTGCAAACTCGGCGGCCGCGTGGGTGCGCGATTCGATCGCTTCGGTCGCCTTGCCGACCAATATGGCGGCTCGTTCGACCGCCATGCCGGTGCGCGAGCCCATCTCGTGAGTGATGCGCTCGATCGTGGACGCCGCGTATTCGGCCGCGGACTGGGTCCGCGCTTCGATGCCGCGGGCCGCTGTCTCGGTGCGGCCGAGCAGCAGTTCCTCGAACCGCCTGATCTGACTCTCAAGGCTTTCAGCAACCTCTGCGGCGCGCGTCGCGAGCGCCATATTGGCCTCGTCGATTTTGCTGCACAGCGTGGCAATCAGCGCGTCGTCACGGGTGATGAAAGTGGTCGCAACCACTTCTTGAATGTCGGCGGTGCGCCGGTGCAGGTTTTCCACGAGGTCGCCGCCGTGGGTCCTCACGGTGCGATCGAACTCGGCGAGGTGGCGGGTGATGAGCTCACCGAGTCCCGTCGAATCGTGGGCAACCCGCTCGGCCAGCTCGGCGCCGTGGCGAGAGAATATCTCCTCGAAGGTCTTTAGCCTTTGGGCCAGCATGTCGCGCATCATGTCGCTGCGCGACGCGATCGAGGCCGCAAGCGTTTCGGCATCGCTGCCAAAGCGCTCGGTGATCTCAACGCTGCGCGAACCAATCATTTCGGTGAGCTTGTGACCGATCTCTTCGAGCTTGGATGCCATGTCGCTGCCGCGCAGACTGAGGTCCAGAACGATCGATTCTCCGGTGGTCTTAAGAGAGTTGGTCACCTGCTCGGCGCGCATGGCGATGGTCTCGGCGACCCGGCCGGTGGTGTCGATGAGCGCCCGCGACGCCGTCTCGGAGCCTTCCGCCATCGTCTCGGCGAGCTCGCCCGTGCGCCTTTCAACGGCTTCGAGCACCGCGGAGCTCTTTTGTGAGAAGCCATCGGCGACATCGTCGAGCCTTGACACCAGCGACTGCTGCAGGTTGGTGGCGACCGCAACGAACTGCTCGTTGAGGCGGTCGGATTTCAGATTGAGACCCGAGGTCAGCCGATCGCCGGCGGCGTCGATCGCACGCGCGATGTCTTCGCCGGTCCGCCCGATCCGCTTCAGGAGGTCGATGCCGCGCTCGCCGAGCTGTTCGATCATGGCGTCCCCCGCCGTGCCGAGCGCCGCTGCGATGTACTCGCTCTTGTCGGCAAGCGCGCGGTTGACGCGTCGCGCCGCCTCGTTGACGCGCTCGGCGATCAGCTCGCTCACCGCCGTGATGTCATGGGACAGGTCGAGCTGCACATTGGTGATGGCATTTTGGACCTGTTCGGCCTGACCGGCCAGGGTTTCGCGCTGCTCCGCGAGGTCAGCGAGCAGATTGCCGATACGCGCTTCATTGTCGTTGTATGCGCGCTCCAGTGCCGCCACCTCGCCGTTGACGAGCGCTTCGAGTTCAGCGGCGCGCGCCAGCGCGCGTTCCACCCCGTCGCCCATCGCGGCGACTTCGCGGCGGATCGCCTGGCCGATGGTAACGATCGAATCGCGGGCGGCGACTTCGGGCTCGGCGAAACGCAGCGTTGCTTCCGCCAGCGAACTGGAGACGATGCGCAGCTCGTTCGAGCGCGCCAACATATTGGCGAGCGCGCAGAAGAACACGATCGGAGCGCCGATTGCGGCCGAGAGCCCCATCACGGTCGGGGCCCAGCCGATGCTGCCAGAAACCTGGCGGAGCGGCTCGCCGAAAGCATAGAGAAGGGCGACGGCGGCGACGGTCCAAAGGACTACAAAAAGGGTTGCGATGAGAAACGGCGCGCGCGCGGGGCGGCGCTGCAGCGACTGCATGATCTGGCCAATGGATTGGCGGTCGTCGTTGGCCGCCCGCACGAGGTGGCGGCTGTGGTGGTCCGGGACGGGACCTACCGCGAGCCCCTCGGCCGGCCTCTCGCGTGCACCGTTCGGCGCAACAGGGCGGCCTGGCGCAGCAGGACGGCCGAATTCGTCCGGGCTGTCCATGGCGGGCGGCATCGTGGCTGAGGCGGCATCGAGTATCCATCTGATGCCGCGCTCTTGACTGTCGGCCGTGTCCGGGATCCCCTGGAACGCAGCTTCGGTCGGGTCTCCGCCCTTCTTCGAATAGGTCGCCATGGTTGGCTAGCCTCACAAACTATGCTGCACTGGCCGACAGGCCGCAGTCGAACTGTTGCCTGCACCAAATGCAAGATCTATGTCTGTATCCGTGCCGCCGGATGAGAGGCGGAAACACTTCCCCGCGCGCCCCCGCCAAGCGCATTTTACTCGCGGCGCATTGAATCACGAAACCAATTCTTCACCTCTTTTTAGTCATTGCCAGCACGCTTTGTGGCCAGAATCTCAGGGGCGGCCATACTCAGGTGTTGGTGAACGGGAGCCGATCACCAATCTGACGGCATCGCCGACCCGCGATGTCGGGCAAACGTCATTGGCGCCAACTTCGGTTTTTGGCGGCCGCCGTTTTTTCGCAAAGAACCACAAGCGCATCGCTTGCGGGCAGTGAGCCCGGCAACGGCCGTTCAAGGGGTAAAGCCGCTAGGCGGCGCACAAGGGCTTGCCCGACCCTGGCCCAAAAAATGTGTCGAGATCAGCAACAGCCGATTTCGCTGCGCGGTTGCTGCGCCAGGCATTCATTCTCAAGAGGAGGGTCCTGTGCGCAAAGCGAGTTGGCAGCACAACGGCGACTGCGTCAATCGAGGCGTTTGCCGACGCCCGCGCCGTCGCGAGACGCCCTCCTGCTGCAAACAGCAGAGCTCGAGAAAACCCGTGTGGCCGACACACACGGCTGCTCTGCAACAGGCAGTGCGTTCGATCCGCGCCGGCGCAGCTTAAGTCAAGGCGTCGCGGCGCAGCTTGTCTTGCCGGCTGAACTGCCGGCGCGACCATTTCTGCTGAAAATCCGCCGGTGAGGTGCGGCCCGCAAGCGAGCTTTTGAAAACTGCGCAATTATTGACCACTTGCTTGCAACCAATCGCCATTTGCATGGTTCTTAGGTTCACACTGGTACCATCCAAGGAGATTGCGATGTTGAAAGGAGCAATTGCATTGGTGGCGGTCCTCTGCGTCGCTGGCGCGGCGTATGCGCAGGAGGCTTCCCACACCGGCCATCCGGGGCTGACGGCAGGCGACGCGCACGCCTTGACCGATGCGCGAATTGGTCTTGTCAAGGCCGCCTTGCAACTGACCCCGGAACAGACAAAATTTTGGCCGCCGATAGAGCAGGCTATTCGCGAGAGCGCCCAAGGACGAGCGCATCGGATTGCTGAGCTCAAACAACTGGCAGAACAGGCCGGCCGCCGCGATTTTGATCCGGTCACGCTCATGCGCGGCCGCGCCGCCAACTTGACTGAGCGAGGCGACAGCCTCAGGAAGCTCGCCGAGGCATGGCAGCCGCTCTATCAGACTCTCAATCCCGAGCAGAAGGAACGGATGCGCCTCCTGGCAATGCATGTCGTTCGCGAAGTCAGAGAAGCCGTGCGCGATCGTCGGATGGGGAGGACGGAACTCGAGGAGGACGAAGCGGATTAGAGGCCGCCCTTAGAAGCGACGGGTCGCCCCGCGGCCCGTCGCGATTGTTTTACTGCGCTTCCTTCATGTATTGTGCGGCCCGCATCACGATCTCGGGCGCGGTCGCATAGACCCGGGCGATCAGAGCATCAGCCTCAGCGCCGGTTACCGGCCGCACGTCGAGACCCTGCCGAGTGGCGTCAGCCACAAATTCCGGATCCTGCATGGTGGCGTCGAAGGCGCGGCGCAGCGCGGCGAGACGTTCCGGCGGCAGGCCAGGCGGGGCCGCGAATGGGCGCGCCATCGTTTGGCGGGCGATGATCAGTTGCAGCACGCCCCGCTGCTCCGGGCTCGCGGCGACATCGATCGCCGTTGGCACGTCGGCAAGCTCTGGAATGCGCTTGTCGGAGAGCTGGAGCACGACCCTGATCTGCTTCGACAGCCACAGGTCCCGGTTTCGTGTCGACAAGGTCGACCACGACCAGCCGCAGCGGCCGTCGACCTCCTTGCGTTGAATGGCAAGCACCGTCTCGGCCGCGCTCTGATAGCCCAGCACGAGCTGCATCGGCAGATTGAACATCTTACGCAGCAGATTCGAAAATACGTCACTGTCGGCGCCGGCACCGGTCGCCCCGATTTTATATGGCTTCGTCTGCATGTCTGCCCACGAATCGATTCCCGCCTCCGAGCGGAATGCGCACACGCCGACATCGTTGGAGACGCTGCCGAGCCAGCCGAATTTCGCCGGCATGAATCGCATGGCCTCGCCGCGCCCCAACAGCGGATCGAGGAAGATGCCACGCGCGAAGCCGCCGAACACCGTGCCGTCTTTAGGCGCGACATTGTAGAGATAGTTCGCGGCGCGAATGCTGCCGGCGCCCGGCATGTTCTGCACCACGACCGTGGGATGGCCCGCAATGTGGCGGCCGATGTGTCGGCCAAGCATGCGGGCATAGTCGTCATAACCGCCGCCGGTCGCATAACCGATCACCAGCTGTACAGTCTTGCCGGCGTAAAAATCGGAAACGTCATCGCACCGCACCGAGGCGGGAGCGAAGGTCGCCGTTGCGCTCACGCCGATGGCGAGAACCGTGATCGCGCACCTGCCTCGGCTTCCGACCATGATAGCCTCCCTGCCGCGTTATTTGTCGACCGGCTTTTGATCAAAAGCAATGCGCATGTGCGACCACCGTTCACACGCGGCGCACCGGACTAAGAATTTGCCGTCGTAAACATGTCCGGGGCGTCCCATGCCTGCATCAGATCGCCGGCAAATGCTTCTCTCCGTGGGCAACC
This sequence comes from Xanthobacteraceae bacterium, assembly GCA_030037185.1. The sequence goes on from JASHRR010001435.1 coordinate 5,796, forward strand.
GGTGTGCGACCGGCGTTAAGGACGAGAGCAATCAAGCCGTAATATCCCGCGGTACCGATCAGCTCGATCAACATTCGTTCGCCGAACCGCCCCTTGGCGGCCGCGAAAGTAGCGTCGCTGATGTCCTTGTCGTGCAGCAATTCGGTGACGAGATCATAGACCAGCGTCTCGTCGGGCGAGAGGCTGGCCGGCCGCCGGCCCATCTCGATGGCGTCGGCAACGGAGGGATCCAGTCCGGCCGCGATGGCATGCTTGCGATGGGCGTTCCATTCGTAATGCGCCGACCAGAACCGCGCGACCAACAGGATGGCGAGCTCGCGCAGCGCACCCGGGACGATGCTCGCGAACCGCACGTAGTCGCCGAGATGCCGCACGCGGTCAGCAAGCTCGGGGCTGCGCAGCAGCGCATGGAACGGACCGCGCAAGCCGCCCCGCGGTCCGGTCGCTACCGCCTGCGCAACACGCTGCTGATCGAGGGTCATGTCGCGTTGGGACAGGGACGTGAAACGCTGGGACATCGCAAGCTTTCCGTTGTCTGGGGGCCGAACGAGGGGAGGCGAGCTTACGCCACTGCCACCATGAGGTCGACTATGGCCGAAAACGCCGTTGCTGGAGCAAAGGCTGCGCTGACCGGGCCGCCATGCCGGGCTTGTCGCGGGCCGCCGGCAAGGCCAATCGCCGGGACCGGCCTCCCCCTGACTGCGAATAAATGGTCCGGTATGCTCGCGACTGTTCCGGAGAGAATTGATCGCCAAGCCTCGATCGCCGAGCGCCGGCAGGCCGATGCCAAGAGGGAAGTCGTCAATGACCAAGCAGCGGATCAGTTACGTGCCTGTCGAAAAGATGGACGCTGAGATGCGGCGAGAGATGGAACGTTGCCGGCGCGAAGGCACGCCGCGGCCCGAGAGCTCGGCCATCCGGGCGCATGTGCCGGCGGCGTTCTGGTTCTTCGCCAAGTCCTGGAACGACCTCTTCCGCAACGGCGTGCTCGATCATGCCATCAAGGAGCTATGCCGGCTTTATGTGTCGCGATCTGTCCAATGCGAATATTGCGGCAACCAGCGTTCGGTAAAAGCCGCAGCGAGCGGCACGCTGATCGAGGACCTGGTGTTGGACCTTGTCAATTTCGAGAAGTCGACGAAATACAGCGATCGCCAGAAAGCGGCCCTCTCTTATGCAGAAGCGATCGCGTGGCGACTTGAGACCGACGATGCCTTTTGGGATCGGCTCCATCGCCATTTCACCGAGCCGGAGCTGGTCGAACTGGGCTGCATGATCGGCCTCACCCTGGGGCAGCAAAGCTGGCTGCGGCTCCTCAACATCGAGCACCATCAAGTGCTGCCCGGAACCTCCGCCGCAATGGCTCCGGGCTACGAGAACGCGCGCCAGCTCGCGCGGACCAAGGCCGCGGCCGACTATTGGGCGAAATCGCAATCCGCCGCGCCCGCCGCGCCGGCTTGCCGGCGAGGCTAGGG
>JASHRR010001436.1 GCA_030037185.1 Xanthobacteraceae bacterium
ACTGATCAGCATCGATGGCGTGCACGCTCTCGATTCATCTATTGCTCAAAGGGAATAAGCGGTGTTCAACGACGGCGCGCCCCAGTGCCCCCGTCTCGCCAAGCTTGGGGCAACAGGTGTGAATTACCTCGATACCTCGACGTCGAAGCCGTCGGATTCGTTTCCGGGATTGATGGCGCTGATGACCGGCGGGTCGCCCGGCACCGCCGGCGGCACCTTTTACGACGTTGCCGATGATCGTTCGCTCGATCCACCGGCGACGACCACAACGGAGTCACAGGATCGCCCGGTCTCTGCAGGCCCGGCACGCCACCTGGTACCACCACCGAATTCGGCGAGGGCATCGACATCAATAAGCTCAACGGCGGCGCGCGCCGTGGACGGCGGCCGCGCCTCAATCGATCCCAACCGCGCGATCCCGCGTACGGCTGCGCGCCGGTCTTCCCCTGGAACTTCGTTCGCCGCAACACGATCTTCGGTGTCGTGCACCCGGCCGGCGGCTACACGGCCTTGGTCGAACGAGCATCCCTTCCCAGAATTATTGACATTCGTGGTAGCCACGACTGACCACTCCCGCTTCAATTCGCGGTTCAACGACCGGCACCGGGATCGCGCCGCGCACGCCCTTGCTCTCCGATCTCCCCGCACGTAGGGCCGTTGCCGACCCGGTTCCGGCGTTCCTCGCCATCAGTAGACGTTGCGCGACGCGTTGCGATCCGGCCTTCAGCGTGCCCGCATTCGGCGCAAACAAAAACACGCCGGTTGAGGTCCTTCATGTCGGAATTGATGCAGCCGCATTGGGATTTAAGACGACCACCGGCACCGAGTGGCTTGCCGATCTGCCAGCCCATGCCGTCTCGATTGTGCCACGCGCCCGACGGTGCCCCGCGAATCCGCTCGCGCTGGCGAGGTCGCGCCGCCACGCCAGCCGGCGGCTAAACAATTCGAGGTAAGGACCGCCCACACCGCTCAATGCTCTCGCGGATGCAATCGCGCAATTCGCAGATGTTAGAGCGCATACTGTTTTTCTTGCTTGGGCACCCATACGCGATCGCCTCGGATCATGACGCTATTGCATTCCGTTGCCATCCCAATCCCCTCTCCTTGAGCCGCTTCCTGGATCGTATATCTCTCAATGTCAGTAAGCTCGGGACAGGAAACGGACGGAATCAAAAACAGAACTCCGTCGGCAACTTGTGCAAGTTCCTCGATTAAAGGCGCATTCGATTTGTACCGGCTCCTGGGTCTTTGTTTCAGTTCCGCCATCCACCGAACCGCCTCATCACGCAAGACGTAGGCCTCCAGATATCCCAGGTCCAAGACCTGGCGATTCCATTTTTCAGACACGGAAAACATCGCGTGACCCTGAATTTTGTCGACGAAGGCGCACAGGTCGTCGTGATCCGCGTCTCCTAATCCAGCCCGCTCAGCACTGATGAGCCAGTCGCAAGACGCGAAGAATGCTTTCCGGCATTGCTCAAACACAGTCGTGTCTTCTGGGAGGCGGTCACGGCTCAGTGCTGCGAGCAGGGAGTAACGTATGCCCACATGTGCAAACGTTCGGTCTGGATACGCGGAGTGGGTGACTTCGCCCTTGCGCATTTTGCGACCCCCTGAACCGGAAGCTCATAACTCGAATCAGGTCACCGACGCTGGGTCCAGTCTCTCGTTACCGGTAGACGAGGTATTGACGAGGACGCAACCGATTTGCGGCGCCGCCATGCCACGGCCGCGCTTTGATCGACGTTGTCCGCTTCCGCGATCCTGCAGCCAAGGTCGCGTGCCTTCGGTGACACGGGCAGAATGAGTCGAGCGTCGGGTTAGCCTTCGGCCTGTCTCAGGCAATCACCCCCACCCGTGCCAAGAGATTGCGCACCGTGCTGTTGTGTTACGCCCCACCACGGGGCGTCCATACACCCGATTGTTCACGGTTTCGTTTTCTCTCTTTTACCTGCAGCCCAGCCGTAATGTGTTACTGCTGCAACGGGTCCTCTAGAATCACGGTCGATGCAAAATTCGCCGTGTTGTCCGTGGTCGCGGGATCGGGACCGCGACCTTGTGCAAACGCAAGATCTTCGACCCTGCGTCCGTGGAGCAAACCGGGAAGGCCCTGATTGCCTTCGATGCAGCGCGGCTCCACGTAGAGTCTGTCTTCTTCGTCACTCTGTCGGGTGAACTCCTGTTTGACGGTCCAGGGCCTGGTCCACACGCCCGGATCTTCGATCGTGACCTCGTAGGCGAGGGTCATTGGCCCCGTGCGCGTCCAACGCTCAACGAGATGCAAGTTCTCGCGCGACCCTTGGAAATCGGTTTTCGGACTGAAGTTGGTCACGTCGACCACCAGCGTGTCGCCCTCCCAATGGCCGCGCGAGTCGCCGTACCATTGGCGGATGTTGGCCGGCAAGTGGGGGCTGCCGTTCATGACGATGTTGCGCTGCCACCCCTGTCCCTGGCCAACGTCATAGAACATCGAGATGCCGCCCGGCGTCTGCACGATCCGGCGGAAACTGCCGGTGTTGCCGCCAAACTCAGGCAGTCCGCCCGTCAGGCAGCGTTCCCCCAGCGAACTGTCCTCCGGCCCATCGTTGCGATTTATAGCCCTGGTGATGTAGCGAGGAGGAGTTTCCGCGCGGCGCGGCGAGGTCGCCGGATCGTATTTCCAGCCTGCGCAGCCCGGCAACTTGTTCTTGCACGTGTCGGTCGATTGAACCAGGGCGAGGCGAAATTCCCGATCGGTCGCGGCCGCCTTCTGAGCCTCCGGCGTCAAAGGAGGAAGCCGGCCATTGGGCGGATCGGCAATCTTCGACGTGCGGGCGCCGGTGCGCTTCGTGGAAAAGAATACCGCACCATTATAGCCGTTATTGGCATCGCGCTCGGTCGCACGCCGGCCAAGTATCGCCGATCGCACCTGGTCCAACCCAGCGCGCTGCGCCTCGGTGAAAAATTCCTGGCTCGCATATTTGGCAGGGCGCTGCAAGGGCGTCTCAAATTCGTCGGTCCAAATTCCTTGCAGATCGGGTTCGCCCCAAGGCGTCTTCAACGGAGAGGTTTTCAGGGCGGCGCCGGAAGCACCGGGAGCCTGAGCCGAGGCTCCGGTGACAGACGCCGAAATGACGGCGGTGGCCGCGGCGGCGATGACAGCAGTTGTGATCACGTCTGAGAAGCGGTTACCCATGGCGATCTCCATTTGCTTCGCAACGCGTTGCGTGTGACGAGTGCCGGCGAATTTGAGTTTCTTATCATATCGCGGCGAATGCGTTTAGGAAGTTTCGGCTCACGAGTCGGATTTCGTCGATCGACAGCCCCGGCTACCCCGCAAGTGCCCATACGTCTACGGCCGCCCCGGCACAGCCGGGAACTCCCTGGGTCACCAGTAGCAGGGTCGATGTAACGATGTCGGGCCAAGCCGCGGAGTGATAGCCTCGCTCTCGGCCGTGCCGTTCGGTGAACCGCCGGTCAGACGCAAAGGGAGGATTTCTGCATGGAAAGATTCATCGCTAATCTCGTCAAGGACTTCGACAGCGGCAAACTCGACCGCCGCGAGTTCTGCCAGTCCGTTGCGCTCGCGGCGCTCGTCTACGCCTCCGGCGAAGCCGCAAACGCGCAGACATCGCGCGGCTTCAAGGTACTGGGCGTCAATCACATCTCGTATCAGTGCCCAGACTATGCCAAGGCGCGCGACTGGTATTCCTCTGTTCTCGGCATGCAGGTCGCGGGAAGCCGTGAAGCTGAACAACGGGCGAACCTGATGTTCGGTCCCGACCCCGGCAAGGGTGGCTCCTTCATGGTCGTACGCAACGCGCCCGCCCAGCCAAAACCGCCGTCACCGGTGGTGATCGATCATATTTGCTACACGATCTCCGACTGGGACGACGCGCGCATCCGCGCCACGCTGAAGGCGAAAGGCGTCGAGCCGTCCGGCCGGCAAGGCGACCTCAACCTGTACGACCCGTTCAACTACTACGTCCAGCTCGCGACAGCGGCCACCGAAAACGCGTTTCGTCGTGGTTAAGGGAGAACTGCCATGGAAGGATTCGTCGCACACAAACTGAACGAATACGCAACCGGTAAGCTCAGCCGCCGCGCGTTGATCGAGACGCTCACCCTCGCCGCAACGACTGCTTATGGGATTGACAGTAAGGCCGCGGAACAGCCGGGCATCAAGCTCGCGCTGGTCAATCACATCTCCTACAACTGCCCCAACTTCCGGCAGGCGGCGGACTGGTATTCGAAGGCGTTCAACCTCGACCAGATCGGAGCCACCGACCATGACGTTGCCTTGCCCTTCGGCAAGAAAGGGGAGCAACCTTATGGTGTGACCGCAACCGACGTGCCACTAACCCATCTCATCATCCGCACACGCGACCTCAATGCCCCGGCGGCGAACGGCGCGGTGCGGCCGAGGCCGCAGGCGGTGGTCGACCACATCTGCTACACGATCGCTGATTTCAATCAGGAGAGGGTCCGGGCCGAACTAACGGCGCTGGGGGCCACCAATGTGCGCAACGCCGGCATGAACAGCGTCTACGCGAACGATCCGATCGGCTACGAGATCCAGATCAGCGGCCTCGCGAGTACCGCGCTCGGCGGCGGCTGATGCGAGACCAAGCTTGCTCTAAGCCTTAGCCTGGGTTGGGCTTCTGTAACCGCAGTATTTGGTCATAAGCATGGCCCTATGTCCTCTCCCGCAAGCATCGCGCCGGCGGGGGAGGCAAATCAAACGTGAATAGCTTCGTTTCAGTGGAGCAACTCGGGGTCAGACGCATACCGCTCCTGCTCGTGTCGAGTGCGGGACGAATCGTGGCTCCCCCTTATTGGCTCGAAACCGTGATGATCCCTTTCTCGCCGTCGATCGCCATTGCGGTATCTAATGCAGCAGAGCGGCTGCGGAGGTCCTCAAGAAGCTGGTGTGCGTTGGCTCCCTGCATGAGGGCCGGCTGGAACAGCTTCGAATCATAGGGTCCGGTGTGCCCTTGCGGCTGTCCTTTGCCAATGATGGGCAACACCTCGACCTTTTCTACGGACTTCGGCCCCAACGTAAACCGAGCCAGGTAGCCGTCATCCAGGTTGGGACCGTTGTGCCCTCGCAGCACGTTGCTCGGGGCGTAGAGGATGACCTTGCCATGATAGACTTCGATGCCCTTGGGATGAGGCGGGTGATGTCCGAGGATGACATCGGCACCGGCGTCGATGAGGTCGTGGGCGAATGCGCGATTCTCCGGGCTGACCTCAGCCGAGCGCGAAGTGGCCCAATGGATCGCAACCAAAACATAGTCGACCTGAGGCCGCAGCTTGCGGATGTCCTCCTTGATCAGGAATGCATCCATCGGAACGATGCCGGGCCGGCCATCCGCCGCGAATGCGGATTCGCCGATATTGTTGAATTGCGAGTAGCCAAGGAAACCAAGCTTGACGCCATTGCGCTCGACGACGACGGGCTTGCGCGCATCGGCAAGATCGGTTCCGCCGCCGACATGGGCAATCCCGGCCAATGAGAGAGCGCGCAGCGTGTCCAGAAAGCCGCGCTCTTCCGCATCAAAAGTATGATTGTTGGCGAGATTGACCAAACCAATCCCCGCGTCCCGCATCGAGATTGCGAACCTCTCCGGTGTCCGGTTCAAGCCAACCTGACGGCCATGATCGGATAGCGCGCCCTCGCAGTTGACCATGACCAGGTCCGCTCCATGGAAAATCGGAGCTAGCCGTTGTAGGGGATAATTCAACAGGGCGTCGTCATTGGAATAGTCCTTGGTGTATTCTTCGTGATCCAAAAGCGGGTAGCTCAGGCTTTTTCCTGTGGAGGCGTCATTGGGGCCCTTGAGGCCAAGGCTCTTCAGGTACGCTCCGCTTTCGCCCTGATCGATATACGGAATTGGCGGCCAGTCGCCCGTGACCTGGTCGCGCACGTCCCGCCGACCATAGACGATCTTGCCGTAGGGGGCGGGATCGGTGACGGGATAGCGAACGGTGGGGGGCCTAGCGTTCAGCGACCATTCGACATCACCACCAAAGATAAAGACAATTTGACTATCAGCTGCAAATGCCGGCTTCTCCGGCAGGGCCACAGCAAGTGAGGACAAAATCGCTACGCCGGAAATCGAGGCCCAAAATCGCGGTGAGTATCTCATTTTGATCCTCCTGGTTGGTTTAATCGGAGTCTTGCGCGGTCCGCCGCCGGCCTACTTCGTCCGAATCCAGGCTGTCCGGAGCCGTGGCCTTTCTTCGCTCGCCGGAATGTCTGGAGCCCACGCGTTTGATCGCTTGCTCCATTATCGCTGTTGCTGGCGATTGCCTATCCATGATGAGTTGCGCGCCGGTCTCTCAGCGTCCCGCTGCGGATGCAGGAGTTCCTGCGCGGACTGCCTGTCACTTATAAGCTGGATTGGGCCTGTAGGCTGGCCTGGGCCTGGGGACAAGGCCAAGGCAGCCTTATACTCACCGCGAGCAGAATGCCTTCTAAAGCCTGCAGGAAGGCCGCTGGTGCGCTGATGGGCTCGGCCGGCATCCGATCCGAGACCGGCGGCCGGCTTTGGTAAAACGTAGCGGTGGATCTCCCTGTAATGTCGGCTATCTGACCGACCTGAGCCACTTGGCGACCTTGCTCCTCGAGGCGCGGAGCATGGAACGCATCAGGCGGTAGCCTGTGAAATTTGTGACCGTGCCCGAGGCGCTCCAGCGCAAGACGTAGGCGACATCACAAGCCACTGTGGCGGTCTCCTCAATCGTGTGCTGTGCGTCCATGGTTCGCTTCCTTGCCGCGGTTGTAATTCTCTCGATTTGCGCTTAGCACAATGCTTCGCCTTGCGGCGAGCAAAATTATCGCCTCGCCTTGCGGATTGAGCGAAACCAATCCGCTTCCTCGGTAGCGAACGAGATCGCTGCATGGTGGTGAGCGGCCGGGAGATCCTTCGACCGAGGACGACAAGGACCACACGACTGCTCGGGGTATAACGCGCGATGGGGGTCTCGCGCGGCCCCATCACCGCGGCTCACGTCCGCCGCGGCTCCTTCCCGGGTGAGCCAGTGGGGCCGTAGCGGCCCTGAGTAGTCTTTACGGCGCGTCTTGGTAAGGGCCTCGGACCTGCACTCCGCAGTGCGCCCCCCTCGAAAATGTTGCCGACCGGCGTTTTGAGCAAGACTTCGTGCGTCTTCCGGCCTGTCTTAAGCATTGCCTTGGTCGGGTTAGGAGATATCCGGGCCAGCCCGAGGCGGGGGCGAAAGCCCGCCTTTGCGGCGGCGATGGTTACAGTTGTCGTATCGAGGAAAAATCGAAGTTGACGTCGGGCGGATTCTCTCCGATTCGGATGAGCTTGTCGTTCACGAAGTGGTAGGGCGGAATCGGCAAATTATAAGGCGCCGGCACGCCGCTGAAGACCCGGCCTGCGAGGTCGTATTTCGACCCGTGACAAGGGCAGAAGTAGCCACCCTGCCAGTTGGAGGCGGGTGCCGTGGCGTTGGGAAGCGGTTCAAATTTCGGAATGCAGCCGAGATGAGTGCATATACCAAGGATAACCCCGTATTCAGGTTTTATCGAACGGTGCCAGTTATCCGCATAAGGCGGCTGTTGCAGTTCGGCTGATTGCGGATCAGCAAGTTGCGATACTAGGTTTCGATCCTGAAGGGTTTGAAGCATCCGCGCAGTGCGATTGGCCACAAAAATAGGTCTGTCCCTCCAACGCACCACCACCTCTTGGCCCGGTTGGATATT
>JASHRR010001437.1 GCA_030037185.1 Xanthobacteraceae bacterium
GGGGAACGCTGCAGCCGGGCCGCAAGCCCGAAAACGAGATGAGATGGCACTCTGTTCGAATGTTGGATCCGAATGCGGGCTTCCAATAACGACCCTCGCGGTGATCATGCCCGGGATCATCGCATCCGTGGCATTCGCGCAGAAGACCCCGGCCGTGACGCGAGGCGCCTGACCGGCAGGGATGCCAGGACCCCGACCCCCTGTCCGGGAGGATGGACAAGAAGGCCGGGAGCCGCGTGAGGCCTGTGGAACGGAACCCCACGCATAGAATCCAACGTTATGGCAGGTGTCGTGTTCCTAACATAGCGGCCAAATGCCATCGCCGCTTTGCAATGTTGGCGGTCGCGCCGGGCGCGTGTTCGGCAATGCTGGGTGGGAGTGACTTCTCCTTTGCCGAGGCCAACGGCCGTCAGACTTTCGAAATCTCGAACAGCGACGGGTGAAACAACTCCTCGACCGCGACCTTGCGGTCGGCCAAGCCCTGCTCGTGCAGGTACTGCGTGAGAGCGCTGATCTCGCGCATGTTCTGGTGGATGCCATAGGACCAGAAGTCTTCCCCCATGATCGCTATTGTCTCTTCGGTCTCGGCGATCAGCCAGGGGTGGGTCACCATCAACGCATTAATGTCGAGCAGGTCGATCATCGCGAGCGCCTTGGCCTCGCAGAACGCCTTGTAGACGCTCGACGGCAGCCACGGATATTTCTGCACCAGCTCGTTGCGAATGCCGACCAAGTGCATGATCGGGAACATTCGGGTCTTCTCATAGTAGGCCTGTTCGGCGGCGCGCGTGTTGGGAAACAACCGCTTGATATGCGGCTCGCCCCGCAGGAACGATGACGGCCCGCGCGCCGTGAACAGCGCGTCGAGCTCGCCGTCGCGCAGCATGCCGACGAGAGTCCTGTCTTTGCCGATCGGCTTGAGGTCGAGCCCCGGTATGGGCTTGAGCGGCGTACGCTCGTCGCGTCCAGGCTGCTCCTGGCCGCCGCTGCGCCAATGGATGTCAGTCGGCAGCACGCCGTATTCATGCTGCATGATGCCGCGCATCCAGACTACGGCGGTGATTTGATATTCCGGCACACCGATACGCTTACCCTTGAGATCCTTGGGCTCGCGGATACCCGCGCCAGCGTGCACGTACATGCCGGAGTGGCGAAAGAGCCGCGATACGAAAGCCGGAACGCCCACGTAGGGGCAGGTGCCGGCCGCCACCGTGCGGATGTAGCTCGAGAACGACAGCTCCGAGACGTCGAACTCCTGATAGCGGAAGGCGCGGAAGAAAATCTCCTCTGGATACAGCGGAAGGAAGGTGACCTCGCAGCCCTCCACCTTCACGCGGCCGTCGCGGATCGCGCGGGTGCGGTCGTAATTGCCGCAGGCGATGGTTATCGGCACTTCAGCCATAGCAGCTCCTTATCAGCAGCGTAGTTCGACCAATGGCGCGTAATTGCGCGGCTGTTGCACCCACGAGCAGTCACGGTGATGGTCATCTGCATGCAAGCTCTCATGCGTTTGACTTGTTGCGCCGCGGATCGCGCGATATTTTTGCTACCGAGGCGGCCGGCCACGATATTCGCACGGTGAAGGAGAAACGAACCCATGATGATGTCGAGCGTGATAGGCGGGGCGATGCTGCCCCATGCCCCACAGTTCTTCACCATGCCAGACACCGAGGACAAGCAGAATGTCGAGCACGTGCGCGCGGTGGCTGCTGAGATCGGGGAGAAGCTGCGCGCGCTCAAACCGGACCTCTGGATCATCTTTTCCAATGACCATGCCGAGCAGTTCTTCCACAATGCCGCCCCGCCCTTTACCGTGCACGTCGGCGGTGAGGCGTCCGGCGATTTCGCCGGCCGCAAGTTTCACTGGAAGATCCCGAGCGAGATTGGTTTCGAAATCGTGCGCCAGCTCTACCGTCAGAGCTTCGACCCGGCCTTCACCTCGACCGCGAAGATCGACTACGCCATCGGCATCCCGCTCACCCATATCGGCCATACTGATCCGGTGCTGCCGATCTATGTCAACGCCTACCTCCCGCCGCAGCCGACGATGGAGCGCTGCTATGCGTTCGGGCAGGCAGTCGCGCGCACCGTCAGCACGCTCGGTTTGAAGACCATCGTGCTGGCGAGCGGTGGCATGTCCCATTTCCCTGGTACCGACCGCTACTCCAACCCGGAGCTCAGCTGGGACAACCAGGTTTTGGAGAAGCTCAGGGCGGGCCGCCTGAAGTCGCTGATCGGTTATGACGAGGCCGAGCTCGACGACACCGGCAACATCGAGCTGCGCTGCTGGGCCTGCGCCGCCGGCGCGCTCGGCGAGCGCAAGCCCGACGTCGTCTCGATGGACCCGAGCTGGCACCACAACTACGCCTCGCTCGGCTGGACGGGCGGCCAAGCCGAGGCCGAGCATGCCGCACATTATCCCGCGATCAAGCCCGAGCTGGTCGAGCTAACCTCGGCGCTGCACGACCTCGCCCACGATGCCGAGAAGCGCGCGCAATACATGGCGAGCGCGCCGGCCTTCGCGGACAGGTTCCAGCTCCCGCCCGACCAACGCGAAGCACTGATCAAGCTCGATCTGCCCGCCATCGTGAAAATGGGCGCGCACCCGCTGGTGCCGTTCCTGGCGCAGCTGCAGATCCACCGCCTGCGGCCACGGGGATAATCCTCATGTAGCCCGGACAGACGCGCGCGAAACGTATGCCCGATCCGGGACGGCCGCCGCGAGGCTGGACTGCCTCCAATTTTGCAGCGGTCGCGGTAGCGATGAGAATTGCTCTCCCGCCGCGGCTTTTTTTTGAAGGATTTGACTGTTGGCCTGGTATTGACGGCATCGCCGGATGCGGGGCAGCGCCTGTGACACGGACGCAGCCGGTCGAGCGAACGGGCTCGAAGGGCGATGCAGACCGGCAAAAGGCGGCCTGGACTAGCAACCGCCGATCGGGCCAGCTTTCTTGCCCGCTTTCTCGCTTTCGGGCTGCACCGCACGTGTCAGCGCGCTGTCCCTCGCACCAGCGACAGCACCGGCGCCTTCTTGCGCGTCCGCGTTACGAATTCGAGCATCAGGCCGAGGCTCTGGAAATGCTTGCGTACGACAGCGCGCGCAGCGCGTCCGTCGCGCTTCTTGAGGGCGCGCAGCAGCGCCCGATGGTGCGCCAGATGCCGCGGGTCATAGAAGCTCTTGTGCTCCGGCGAGACATTCGAGAGCCGCGCCATCTGCGCCTGGTTGAACATCGCCACCAGCAACGGATTGCGTGCGCTCGCCAGGAACAGCCCATGGAAGGCGTCATGGGCGCTTTTCGCTGCCGCCATGTCCTGCCGCGCGATCGCGTCCTCGAACCCGCTCAGGGCGCGCTCGAGCTCGGCCAGCTCGGGGGCGGTCAGTCGCTCCGCCGCAAGCTCTGCGCACCTCTGGGCGATGTGGGAGCGCACGTCATTGGCGATCGGCGCGGCCTCGATGAGCACGCTCTCGTCGAACATGCTCTTGCCGCCGCGCCCGGTGGCGGTGACCACGACCCGCCGGCCCGCCGCCTTCTCGACATAACCCAGCCCATGCAGCACACGCAGCGCCTCGCGCACTGAGTTGCGGCTGATGCCGAGCATCTGCGAGAGCCGCGTCTCCGCTGGCAGCGCCTCGCCGGCGGAGAGCCGCTCGGCCTCGATGAAACGGCAGATTTCCTGCGCCGCTTGGCTGATCACGCTCTCGCGTTTGATCGGAGCTGGGTCGTAGGCCATTGTTGAACAATCCTACCATAGGGCGCTTGACCAGAGAGCTCCGTTGTAGTCAACTGCGGCCCACGAGGCAAGCCGGCAAAAGCTGGAGAGACCGATGAAAAAGCTGGTGTTGGAGACGACGGCACCGTTCCAAGGGCTGCCGGAGCTGGTCGCCGATGACGAGGGCCTGTTCGCGAAGGAAGGCCTTGCGGTTGAATGGGCCAACCGCGAGAAGGATGTCGAGAAGAAGGTGCGCACCGACATCACCTCGCCGAAAGGCGTCGATCCCTTCGCCAGCCACGGCAAGCTCTTCGAAAAGGGCCAAGCCGATATGTACAACGCCTGCGAATGGGGCAACTACTGCCGGGTGCAGGAGACCGATGCCGGCAGCCGCCAGATCGGGCGGCGCGCCATTATCGCCTATGCGGCGCTGGTCGTGCGCGGCGACTCGGACGTCTATACCCCCCAGCAGCTTGCCAACAAGGTGATCGGCGTGCCGTTTTATTTCGGAACCCACTACATCGCGCTGCACATGCTGGAGGGCTTCCTTCCGCGCGACATGATCAAGCTCTGCAGCGCCCCTAACGGCTCGCGGTACCGCCTCGACGCGCTGATGAAAGGCGAGATCGACGCCACCACCCTGACCGAGCCGCATATCACACTCGCCGAGAAGAAGGGCTGCCGTATCATCTGCACGGCGTTCTTCCACGGCACCGAGGTCGCGTCCTCGCGCGTGGACGCCGAAACCTACGCCGCCTTCAATCGCGCGGTGCGCGAGGCGGTCAAGCGCATCAATGCCAACAAACGCGCTTATCTCCACTATTTCATCGACTACCACGCCAAAACAGATCCCGAAATTGCCGCCCTCAAGGTCGATGACCTGCGCGAAAGCCGGCTGGTGGTGTGCGACCCTGCCCCGATTCCGCTCGACGAGATGCAGCGTACCTACGATTGGCTTAAGAACTGGGGCATGCTCGAGGAAGCCAAATCGCCGTTGCAGCTGGTCAACATCGAAGTGCAGAAATACGCCCACGCGGCGGCGGAGTAATGTTGTCTCGTCCTTCAAAAAAGCCGCAAACACAGACATCGCCCGCATGAGCAGGGACGACCCTGATGGTTTGCCAGCAATTGCCAGCAACGAGAGTCCAATGCGCAACGGGAACGCCGACCAAGTCGCCAGGCTGATCGAGCCCGGCCGCGTTCATCGCGACGTCTATACCGATCCTGGCATCTTCGAGCTGGAGATGGAACGCATCTTCGGACGCGCTTGGCTGTTCGTCGGCCACGCAAGCCAAGTGCCGCAGCCCGGCGACTTCGTCACCACCGAGCTTGGGCTCCAGCCCGTGGTGTTGACGCGCCATCGCGACGGCCGCGTGCACGTGCTGCTCAACCGCTGCACTCACCGCGGTGCCAAGGTGGTGAACGAGCGCAAGGGCAACGCGCCGCGGCTGACCTGCTGTTATCACGGCTGGAGCTTTGACACCGACGGCCGGCTCGCCGCGGTGCCGGTGCCGGAAGGCTGCGCTCCCGGTTTCGACAAGGAGCAGTTCGCGTTGGGGCACGCCCCGCGCGTCGGCGAATACCGCGGCTTCGTGTTCGCCAGCATGGCGGCGAAGGGGCCGAGCTTCGAAGACCACATCGGTCCGATGAAGGCCAACATCGACGATCTCGTCGACCGCGCCCCCGCCGGCGAACTTGCGCTCGATGCCGGCATGCACCGCTATGCGTATGCGGGCAACTGGAAGCTCCAGCTCGAAAATGTGCTTGATTCCTATCACGTGCCATTCGGCCATGCCTCGACCGTCAACAGGCAAGGTGTGCAGTTCGCACGTCGCGAAGGCGACCAGAAGGGCGCGACAGTGGTCGAGACCGACAACAAGCGGACCGCCGCCTCCTGGAAGGAGCGCAAGAGCTACGTCGTCGGCAACGGCCACGGCTGGACCTCAAACACCGCACTCGACGATGGCAAGCGCTCGAGCCCGGCATTCGATGAGTACAAGCGGCTTCTGGCCGAGAAGGTCGGCGCCGAGCGCGCGAGAGATATCCTCACGCCGCGTCTGCACAACTCGCTGATCTATCCCAACATGTCGATCATGGGCCTCAAT
>JASHRR010001438.1 GCA_030037185.1 Xanthobacteraceae bacterium
CGCGGCGTGCTCACGCCAAACGGCGGGACGCATACACTCCAGCCGTTAAACGCAACGCTGCGGGGATCGATGAGCGCATGGACGGCCTACAGCCTATCACCTATCATAAGTAAGCCATTGAAATACTTGGAATCGTGGAGGAGGAATATCGCCCGACCGCGCCCCCAGAGAACCGCAAGGGGCGCAGCCGATCAAACTGGACGACCAAGCTGCCGCAACGGGTGCTCGCGCGGCTTCTGATGACGATGCTCGCGGCCGTCAGCTTGGCTAAAGCGCGCGACTACGGCCGACCAGCTTGCTGCTGTTCAGCGAGGATTGCGTTGAGCATGGCCTCCTCGACGTCTGCTTCCAGCGTACAGGAGGCGGGGTTGATGAAGGGGTTCGGACTGCCTTGCTTCATCTTCGCATATTTCTCCTGCATATTGTATTGCGCGCCGTGATCGCCAAGCTGTACGTCGCAGGGCAGTGCGCGCACGGTCTTGAACGCGCGGTTGAACTGATCGACAAGCGCGGGCGTCAACACTGCGGGTGGACGCAGGCTGCATCCGAACATCACGTTGTAGGTCTTCCCGCCGTCCTGTGCGGTCGTGGTAAAGGTCGTGCAGCCGGGCGTGTGGCCCGACGTCAGGTGGGCGATGAGCGTGGTGCCGCCCAGCGTCACCGCATCGCCATCATGCAGGACCCGGTCAATCGGGTGCTCCTTGCCGCCGGGTTTCATCGCCTGCAGCAGCGGTACATCCTCGGCCATCGCCATCACCTGCGCGCCGGTCATCTGCTTGACGAGGGCATCGCCTTCCTGGTGATCGCCGTGGGCGTGGTTGCCGAGCAGGATCTTCACGTCCGAGAATTTGAAACCGAGGTCGCTCACCGACTTTGCGATCGTCGGCACGTTGCGCTCATAGGTGCTGTCGATCAGGATATGTCCCTGCGGCGTTGCGATGAGGAAGGAACTGAGCGTATTGGTTCCGACATAGTAGATATTGCCGATGATGCGGTGCGGCGGAAACGCCGTTACGCGGTCCGCCTCCGTGCCCATGTTGCGCGCCAAGATCGAACGTGGCGTGTAGGTCTTGCCGTTGACGGTAACTGCCGGGTGATCGGGCGGGGGCGTCCCCTGGGCAAGACTCGCGCCCGCACCGAGGCTGAGGACAGACACGCCGAACAGGCAGGTGAACAAGCTCGTCACGGATAGATTTTTCATCGCGTCCTCCTTATATCCCGGGTGGCGTAGCGTCTATTTGACGTCCAGCGGCTCGGTTCCCTTTGGCTTGCCGGAAGCATCAAGTGCGATCTTTTCGACCCGCGCTTCGGCCTGCCGCAAAAGATGCTCGCAGCGCCGTTTGAGAACTTCGCCGCGCTCGTAGATCGCGACCGACTCCTCCAACGGCACCTTACCTTCTTCGAGGCGCTTGACGATTGTTTCCAGCTCCTCGATCGCCCGCTCGAAGCTTAGCCGATCGACATCGGCGTGGGGTCGTTCGGATGCGCCGTTCTCCGGCAAGTTGTTCTCGAACAATCTGGTTTGAGACGTACTGGTTTCGGACATCGCTTTCAGCGTTCCTTTCATCCTCCCAACAAAGCAGCGACATGCGCCGCCGCTGAGCCGGCGAGGCCCTGCAGGTCGTAGCCGCCTTCCAGCACCGAGACGATGCGCCCGTTGGCGCTCGCCTCGGCGATCTCCATGAGCTTTTTCGTTGCCCAGGCGAAATCGGGCTCCAACAGATTGAGATTGGCAAGCGGATCGCGCATGTGGGCGTCGAAGCCGGCTGAGATCACCACGAAATCCGGCCTGAACGCTAGAGCGCGCGGCAGGATTGCGGCTTCGAGCGCCGCGCGGAACTCATCGCCGCCGTCGCCAGCCCGCAGCGGCGCGTTGACGATGTTATCGTATAGACCGCGCTCAGATCGCGCGCCGGTGCCCGGATAAAGCGGCATTTCGTGGGTCGAGCAATACATTACGGTCGGATCGGACCAGAAGATTTCCTGGGTGCCGTTGCCGTGGTGAACGTCAAAATCGACCACCGCGACGCGCTCGGCGCCGTGCTTCCTTTGGGCGTGACGCGCGATGATTGCTGCAGTGTTGAAGATGCAGAAGCCCATCGGCCGCGCTGTCTCGGCATGGTGGCCGGGCGGGCGCATGGCGCAAAAAGCATTGTTGACGCGGCCCGCCATCACCTCGTCCGTCGCCATCGCGGCGCCGCCGATCGCACGCGACACCGCCTCGTAGGTGCCGGGCGACATCGAGGTGTCGGCGTCGAGCCGCACCAGTCCTTGCACCGGGACGGCCCTGCGAATCTCCTCCACATACTCGGCCGGATGGCACAGCGTAATCATGTCGAGCGTTGCGGCCGGCGCCTGCCCGCGCACGAGCGCCTGGAACCTGTCCTGCGCCAGGGACCGCTCGATCGCGCGCAACCGCTCCGGCCGTTCCGGATGACCGGCCGGGTTGAGATGGTCGAGGCAGGCCGGGTGGGTGACCAGGAGGGTCGTCATGGGTGGCGCCAACGATTCGCACGAATTCGAAAGTACCGCGTCCTACTTAGCAATTTCGAGGATCGCGATTTGCTGTTTTAGCAGCTGGTTTACGCGCTCGCACGGCGACATGCCGTTTTCTCGTTGGTAACCAGATAAGCGTGCCACTCAGCTTCGCGAGACACCCCTAAACTGATCCTCGCGTCCGCCCGATAGAATTTGCCGCGAACGCCGCCGGAAAAATCGATCAAAGTGCGCGACGGACCCGGGTCTTTAGGCCGGGGGCTCAGAGCGCACCGGCCGCAGGCCGGTTCTGTTGTCTCCATACCCATCTCCTCGCTGGATGAGGCGGCGTATTGCCAACCAACGTGACCCTGGGGTTGTGGAGACGGGCCACCATGTTGGTCTCTGACAATAATGAACCCGACGATAAGGGGGGCGAAAGCCCCCTACTTCGGCGGGGGATGGTTTACCATAAACCGTCAATGCCGGCGCATCCAGCAATACCGCGGCGGCAAGGTAACGTCGCTTATGCGCGTTGGGCTGAACCTTGGCGGGCTCCCGCAGGGACGCGCATATGATCGCCGACGCGGCTACTCTTTGGCCGCCGGTTCCCTCACCGCTCGTCGCGCCGCAACACGACCACGCCGGGCGGCGGCTTGATGTCGTCGGGGACGAAGAAATCGGACGCCAGCGGCGCCTGGGGATCGACCCTGTAGGGTTCGAGGTCCGCAACCCCCTCAGCCGCCAGGAACGTATCGTCGATCAGGAATTGCCCCGAGAAGCTCCTCGCCGGTTTGGCGAAGATGCGGCAGGCCGCCTCCGCGACAATTTCCGGACGGCGCGAGCGCCGCATCATCTCATCTCCGCCGAGCAGGTTCTTGATCGCCGCCGTCGCGATGGTGGTGCGCGGCCACAGCGCATTGACGGCGATCCCCTGCGCCCGCAATTCGGCCGCAAGCCCCAACACCACCATGCTCATGCCGAACTTGGACATCGTATAGGCGGTGTGCGGCGCAAACCATTTCTCCGCCATGTCGAGGGGGGGCGACATCATCAGGATATGCGGGTTCTGCGCCGCAGCGAGATGCGCGATCGCGTATTTCGAGACCATGAAGGTGCCGCGCGCATTGACCTGATGCATGAGGTCGAAGCGGCGCATGTCGGTGTCGGCGACGCGGGTGAGCGAGATGGCGCTCGCGTTGTTGACGAGGATGTCGATGCCGCCGAAATGCGCGGCGGCGCGTTCGATTGCGTCCCTCACGGCGCCTTCCTGGCGGACGTCGACGGCAAGCCCGAGCGCCCGCCCACCCGCTGCCTCGATCTCGGCCGCGGCAGTGTGGATGGTGCCGGGCACCTTGGGATGGGGTGTCTCGGTCTTCGCCGCGATCACGATGTTGGCGCCGTCGCGCGCGGCACGCAGCGCCACCGCAAGCCCGATCCCGCGCGAGCCACCGGTGATGAAGAGCGTCTTGCTCTTTAGAGACATCACACGGCCAGCCAGTCGAGCGTTTTCTCGTCCTCGACGCCCTGCAGGCGGTCGAACAGAGACATCATCTTGTCGCGTCCGAGCCGTTGGGTCAGCAGGAGGAACTTCTCGCGCAACTCGGCGCGCGCCATCGGCCGCTCTGGCGTGCCCTTGAAGCTTGCCACCTGGCGAGACAGTTCGCGGCCGTCCTTGAGCTTGATGGTGACGGTCGCCACCAGGTCGCGCCGGTCCTGTCCCGGCGTCACCGCCATTTTGGTGCGCGAGGCGAGGTCGAGAATGGCGCGATCATGGACGACCTGCTCATCGAACGAGCGCGGATCGACGGGATCACGATAAAGCGACAGCGCGACGCTGAACGGTATCGAGTATTGCGCCAGCATCATGTCGGCCGGCACCGGGATATTGTTGGTCTTGGCCATGCGCTCATTGCCCGCGATGGTGATCGCGGCAACGTCAGCGGCGGTGAACTTGTGCTCGTTGCGCAGCTCCAGGGTCGCCTCGACCGGGTTGTGCGCGGTGATGTGACAGGCATAGCGCTTGAGCATGATATCAAGCGTGAAATACTCGGTGCCGAGCCCGCGGGTCAGCTCCGATACATCCCAATCGTTGCAGAATACCCGTAGGAATCCGTACTCGCCTTCGAGCACGCTCGTCGGACCGGTAAAGCCGTCGGCCGCGAGGCTCGCGGCCAGCACGCCGCCTTCAGCGGCCCGCCCCATGTGGAGGCGCTTGACCATGGCGCCGTTGCCCGCATGGGCAAATTCCAGGAGCCCGCCGGCGCACGAGCCGGCGATGCCGAGGGCGTTGGTCATCTTGGCGGCATCGAATCCCATCAGGCGGCCGGCCGCGGCCGCAGCGCCGAACGGCCCCGTGGTGCCCGGCGCGTGAAAGCCGCGCGCTTCGTTGGTGTGCTTGGTGGCGTGTCCGATCCGAAACATCGACTCGGCGCCGGCCACCAAGGCGGTGAGGAGATCGCGCCCCGACAGACCGCGGTCCTGGGCGACCGCGAGCGCCGCCGTGAACACGGTGGCGCCCGGATGGGAGCCGCTGTCGGGCTTGGTCAGGCTGTCAAGCTCGAAGGCGTGGGTCAGGGCCCCGTTGGCGAGCGCTGCCGCTCCTGCCTGCACCGGCCCGCCCTCAGAGCCTAGAATGCTGCTCCTGCCCGGGGCGCTGGTGCGCCGGGCATGGGCGATGATCATCCGGCTCCACGGCAGCTCGGCACCGTAGATGATCGCCGCGACGGTATCGCAGATGCAGTCCTTGGCGCGCTGCACCACAGGGGCCGGCAGTTCTTCGTAGCGCAGCTTCGCCGCATAGGCGGCGAGCCGCTCGGTCTCGTGGTTGGTTTGCTCGTGGGCGGGCGCGGTCTGGGCTGAAGACGCGCCGGCCTCAATAGCAGCAGCGCCGGCGCCGATCAAAGCCGACGCAAGGGGAGCAGCGCCGGCGGCCGTCGCCATCTGCTGCAAAAAGGTCCGCCGCCCGAAGCCTGCATCCTCGCAGCCAGCATCCTTGGCGTTTGTCATCGTGTCCTCCTCCCGGCCCATCGATTTGAGGCGTTTTCGACCCATGGCTTGCAAGATTTGCAGAATTGCGGTGATCTGCAAAGGCGGTTGTGCTCGAATTGGCGCTGTCGCGGAGTTTTACCGGCGGGCGATGGCTCGATCCAGCGGCTGGCGGCGATCAAATCACGTAGATCCGGTCCGGCAGCTCGTCAGCACTGGTTTCAGACGCCGGAAAGTGCTGTTCGAGCACCTTTGCACATCGCTCGATCGCGGCGATAAAGCCCTCGCCGATGCGGCCGCTCCTCATGTGCGCAACGAGCGCGTCCACCGCAGCCTGCCATTCCGATTGCGGCACCCGTGCGGCGATGCCCTCATCGGCGACGATGCGCGCATAGCGCTCCGCCAGCGAGACGAAGATCAGGATGCCGGTGCGATCTTTCTTGCGAGAGACGCCCCGAATCATGAACTGCTCCATCGCCACGCGATGTGCTTTGGCCCGGCGTGCCGCACGCGGCACCAGGCCGATGCGCACGCGCGGCAGGCCCAGCAGGACGGCAAGCACGAAAAATACTGCGACCTGCAGCAACAGGATGCCGTGAACCGGCATCGCCGTAAAGGCGACCATCGCCCAAGGTAATGCGAGTGCGACCAGTGCTGCGATCAGGATTGGCAGCGCGGTCGCGTCTGAGGACGCTTGGGCCAGAACGCAGACGATTTCGCCCGAGGTCTTTTGCTCGGCGGCGTGGATTGCGGTCGAAACCCGCTGGCGATCCTGTGCCGAGATGCTCATCACCAGCTCCCAGAAGCCCCGCCGCCACCCGACGAGCCGCCGCCGCCGCGGAAACCGCCGCCGCCAGGAAAACCACCCCGGTAGCCGCCGCCCGAATTGAGGAGGACATTCAGCGCCACATTGAGGAACAACCAGCGGAACCCGGGCGATACGATGAGCAGGGTTATCAGGGCGATTGCTGCCGCCAGCAGGACCCACTCGGTCCAGTCGGGGACGTCCTGACGGTCAAGGCGCAACGAAGGACGCTGCTGCCATTCCGCAGCATCGGTCGTGAGCACCGTTATGATGTCGTCGACGCCACGCGAGACACCGCCGTCAAAATCCCCGGCCTTGAAACGCGGCGCGATGGCGTTGGCGATGATGATCTTCGACAGCGCATCGGTCAGCGTACCCTCCAGGCCGTAGCCGACCTCGATGCGCACCCTGTGCTCATTTGGCGCAACGAGCAGCAGCACGCCGTTGTTCTTATCCTTCTCGCCGAGCTTCCAGGTGCGAAACAGCGCGTTGGCATAGGGCTCTATTTCCTCGCCCTGGAGGGAGTTTACGGTGGCGACGACCAGCTGGATGCCAGACTTGGCTTCGAGTTCGCCGAGCTTGGATGAAAGGGCGTCGCGTGCGCCCGTAGAGAGGACACCAGCCTCATCTGTGACGCGACCGGTGAGGGGCGGAAAGGTGATGGCGCAGACCGCAAGACCCGCCCATATCAGCGCCGCGATGACGACGAGCGGGCCGGCCGACCTTGGTGCCAGCGAAGAAGAGAAGCGGCCCGCGGTCATTTCGGCGCCTTCGAAGGGCAATTGCGCAGGCGCGTCAGAATTTCACTTGCGGCGGTGTCTGGGCATTCTCGGCGGCCGAGAATTCCACCATCGGCTTGTTGTTTCGGAATAAGGTCGCGGCCCACAACAGACCCGGGAACGTCTTCAGCGTCGTGTTGTATGCCCGTACCGCCTCGATGTAGTCGCGCCGCGCCACCGCTATGCGGTTCTCGGTGCCCTCGAGCTGCGACTGCAGCGCCAGGAAGTTCTGGTTCGACTTGAGATCGGGATAGTTCTCGCTGACGGCGAGCAGCCGGCCCAGCGCGCCGGTGAGCTGCGCCTGCGCATCCTGAAACTGCTTGAGTTTTTCCGGATCAGTCAGCTGCGAGGCGTCGACCTTGATCTGGGTGGCCCTGGCGCGGGCCTCGGTCACGGCGCTCAGCACGTCCCTCTCCTGCTTTGCATAGCCCTGTACGGTGGCGACGAGATTGGGGATGAGGTCGGCGCGGCGCTGGTAATTGTTCTGAACGTCCGCCCACTTCGCCTTTGCTTGCTCTTCCAAGGTCGGAATGATGTTGTAGCCGCAGGCGGACAGGGTGAGGCAAAGAACGGCAACAAACGCGACGCGAGAGCGCCATAGCCGTGCGGTCATGGAGGACTCCACCAATAAGTTCAGCGCGAATGATCGCTGTGAACTGCAACCCGGGGCGGCCTCAACGGTTCCTCTGCGTCATGACGTCGAACGCCCGCATGCTGAGCCGGGCAACGCCGGATGCCCGAAGCGATTGCAACTCAGGGATGAATTGGCAACCCTGCGCTCGCGTGTGCGACATAAAGAACGCGCCAGCGGTTTTGATCGTGCGGTGGCAAGGGGGCGGCGCCTGCAAGCTTGCCCGCCGTCGATGGGCACGCTTTGCGGTGCCCGACCAAGCCTGGCATGCTGAACGAGGTTTGAAGTCGGCCGCAAGCCGACCGCAAAAGCCGACCGGCATCTGCCAGACCCTCCTACAAGGCCCGCGGTGGTAGCGTTGACGAGCTCCGCCGGGCCGAGGAATTCCTCGAGCGGGGTTTTGCGCGCGGCAGCGGAGTTGTAGGGTGAGCGCAGGTGAAGCGTGCCCCCTACCTACCGTCGCGGCAGCGGGGGTAGGGCGGTGCGCACGAGGACCCACCCTGCGTCCGCCGGCAAGAGCTGGCGGACCGCTGCGGCCGCGCGTAACGCGGCTTTCTGCCAACCACGATCGGGGAGGATTCTATGATTGCGAAGGCGACGAACGGACACATGATGCGCCGCGGGCCGCGTGGCCGGGCGGCCAGGCTGCCGGTTTGGGCCGCCATGCTGACCGCGTGCTTGAGTTCGCCTGCCCTCTCTCAGCACCAAGGCGTCACTCCGTTCGGCGCGACACAAGCCGAGCGTGCCAAGGTGATGGCGGCTTTGCCGAACTGGTCGGGCCTGTGGAACCCGGTGGGTGGATTGATCTTCGACCCGGGGACTGCAGATCCCAAGGGAAACAACGCGCAGCAGCCCGGCGACCGCGAGCATCCGCCCTACAACGCCGAATGGGAGGCGATCTACCGTGCCAAGCTCGATCATACGCTGGCCGGCTACTTCGCCGACCCGATCACGAACTGCCTGCCCCATGGTATGCCGCGCCTGATGGGCGGGATTCCCGGGCCGGTCGAATTCGTCGTAACACCCGAAATAACCTACATCATCTGGGAATACGGGCCGCAGCTGCGCCGCATCTATACTGACGGCCGTGACCATCTGCCACTCGAGGATCGCTTCGATTCCTGGACCGGACACTCAATCGGACATTGGCAGGGCGATACGCTGGTGGTCGATACCGTCAGCATGCGCGGGGATACGCCTTATGACCGCACCGGCGCCCCCCATAGCGATAAGGTGCACTTGATTGAGCGCCTGCGACTCCTCGACAAGGACACCCTCGAAAACGACATGACCATCGAGGATGCGGTCGCGTTTACGGCGCCCTGGCACGTCAACCGCCGCTACCGCCGCCTGGCGCCCGACGCCTTCGTCAGCGACTCAGTTTGCACCGAGACCCAGCATAGTCCGATCATCAACGGCCAGACCCAGTTCATTCTGCCCAATGATCCGCCCGGATATCTGCTCGGCCCGATGCCGCTGCCGCCTAAGAAGTAGGCCCAGCTGCGCGCGCCGCCATGCGGAGGCGTGCGAGACACACCGAACTTTGAGGTGACGCATGGTTAACGTTCTGGGCAAGCCGAGTCGCCGCCGCGCAGTCGCTGCTGCAGCAGCGCTTTGCTTCACCCTCCCAGCTTCACCACCCCAGGCGCAGCTACGATTAGCTGGCGAGCCGCGATATACGGCGAGCGGCGACCTGCTGCTGCCGGACGGGTTCGAAACCTGGGTTTTCGTTGGCTCCAACCTGGGATTGTCTTACACGCCCGATGCGGCGGCGGCGGCTTCTGCGCCGCCGCCGCGCCCGGGGAGGCAGCAATTTCACAACGTGTCCATCAACCGGGCCGGATACGATTATTTCTTGGCGAACGGCCGGTTTCGCGACATGACGGTTCTGGTGATGCAGGTTTTCGAAGCTGCCGACAAGGAGCCGAAGGACGT
>JASHRR010001439.1 GCA_030037185.1 Xanthobacteraceae bacterium
GGGTCTCCGCCGTCACCGTCATGGCCGCGATGGCGCCGCGTCAGATCATGAACGAGTGGACCACGGACCCCCGGGAGATTTTGGAGACCTTCGCGGCGGAGATGCGGGCAAACCAGCGCCACTATTCGATCTATGGCGGCAACTACGCGATTGTGATTGCGAAACAGTTGCGCGAGCCGATCGAGCGCGCCGGCTGGACCAAGCGTAACATCGCGGAATTCTTGTTCGAGCGCGCGCGTGTTCGCCGCGCTGAATGGGCCGACGTCGGGAAGGGCGCGATCGTGCGCGACCGCGGCGAGCGGGTCCATGCCGCCATCGAATCGCCGGCTCATCTCCTGGTCGTTGCCGCCGGCGGCCCGGCCGGCGGCTTCGGCGCGGTCATTGCGCCGTGGATGGGTAGCAAGACCAAGGCGGTCACGGCAGCGATCGGAGCGTGCACGGAGTGTGAGAGGCCGGGGCAGTGACGCTGCCCGAAGACGCCGCGAAGCAAGCGCGTCGCCACGCAAACACCAACCGAGGTAGCCGGGTTGTTCGCTGCCGTTCGGACCCGATGACGGATGACAAGTGCCCTCGGCACACTAGGGGAGCCCGAACACTGCTACGAATGCCGAGGGCTGGTATAGCACGGCGCCGCGCAGCCCTGCATCGCCGCCGGCGACGACCGCGATGTATTGCTTGCCGCCGACCGCAAAGGTCATGGGCGGTGCCGTGATGGGTGTTCCAAGGTTGAAATCCCACAATTCTTCGACCGCATCGGCGTCGTAGGCCGAGAAGCGGCCGGTGGAATGCCCGGTGAAGACGAGATCGCCGTCAGTCGACAGCATTCCGGATTGATTCGGGACCGGATAGGTCGTCTTGCCGACGATCTTGCCTGTGCGCACGTCGAGCGCCCACAGAGCGCCGTGCGCGGTTCCGCGCCCCTGTTCCTGGCAGCACATGCGCAGCCCGACCCAGTCCTTCTTTTCGTCCATCGGGGTCTGCACGATGGTGCCGCCCGAGCAACCCTCGGCGCCGGACACGTAGGCGATCATCCGCTTGGCGTCGAAGGTCGGCGGGAAGAATGTCGGCGAGCCGTTGAACCACGGACAGGCTTCCTGTCCGGGTTTGCCGCGCCGCTGGCCGAGCCCGGCATAACGCTGCACATCGCTCGCCGGATCGTAGTCGAGCGGCTTGCCGGTTTTGGGGTCGATGCCCGTGGTCCAGGTGACCTTCTCCTGGTACTGGTCAGCGCGGATGAACTGGCCGCTCACACGGTCGAGCGTGTAGTAGAAGCCATTGCGGGAGAAGTTCGCCACCACCTTGCGGGTCTCGCCATTGATGGTGGTTTCGTAGAGCATCTTCGGACTTGGCGTGTCGAAATCCCAGTGCTCGTTTGGGGTCTCCTGGAAGAACCACACGATCTTGCCGGTGTCGGCGTCGACCGCGAGCGTGCTCGCCGTGTAGAGGTTGTCGCCAGGGCGATATTCGGGGTCGAAAGTCGGGAAAGCGTCGCCGGTGCCGAAATAGAGGAGATTGGTGGCGGGATCGTAGGAGGCAGTCTGCCACACGCTGGCGCCCCCGATGCGCCAGGCATTGTGATTGTCCTTCCAGGTCTCGGAACCGGGCTCGCCTGGCGCCGGAATCGTGAAGGTGCGCCACACCAACTCGCCGGTCTTGATGTCGAAGCCTCCGATCCAGCTCCTGGTGCCGAGCGAACCGCCGGTTGATTCGCCCTGTACCAGCAGTTCGCGGCCGGCGGCCGTCCTGACAGCCAAGGGCGCGCCGGAAAAGGCCTGGGTTTTCGATGGGGTGCCGGTCTTGGGGTCCATCGGCGCGGCCGCCTGCACCTCCCAGACCACCTCGCCGGTATCCCGGTTGAGGGCGATGAGGCGGGCATCATAGGTCGAAAGGAATACGTTGTTGCCGTACATGGCGAGGCCGCGGGTTGTCCGCGATACCCGGATTTTCGGATCGTAGCGCCAGAGCGGAATGGCTTGCCGCCCGCTCCGAACGTCGAATTTCATCACCCGCGACCAGGTGTCCGTGACGTACATGTAGCCATCATCGACGAGCGGAGTGGATTCCTCCTTGCCGCGCAGGATGCCCCCCGTCGAGCGGCCGCCGATCGAAAATGTGTATTTGAGTTCAAGGTTTTTGACCGTATCGCGGTTGATCTCGGCGAGCGGCGAGTGACGGGAATTGTCGTAGTCGCGATGGATCATCAGCCAGTTTTGCGGCTCGTTCCTTGTGTTGGCGAGCCGCTGCGGCGTCACCTCGGCCGCGATTGCCGGGGTGGCAATGGCCGCGAGGGCAATCGGCCACAGCGCCGCTAGTGTTGTCTTGCGAAGCATGTCCTCCTCCGTGATCAGCAATCAGGGGTTAGAGACCGGTAATTTAGAGTGACAGACCCGGAGACCTCAGCGATGCGTAGGCTGGCCCTCACTTCCGATGACGGACGACGATCACTGATTTCCTGGTGTCGGAACCATAATCACGAGCGTGCGCGGGCCTGTTCACTGGCCGCTATGCGGCGGCCCGTTCTCCGGATAATATGGATAAATTGTGGTGTGGCTGAGAAGCCCTGTCCTGACGGGAGACTAGCTGATGAAAGCTGATGTGGTGGCCTTGGCTCGTCTCATTCGTTATTCGCAAGAGGAGGCTCTGCGCCTCGGCGTTTCGGGAGTTGTCGTCGAGTGCCTCCGCATGGCGGGCATCGAGCTCGCCAATATGATCGAGAAGGGGAGCCCAGAAGAAAGCGCCCAGGCACCGAGGGCAGCCCGGATGAACTGAGTGCCGGGGCTGCCGGACATTGCACCCGCGGGCAACTCGTCGCAGCAGTTTCGGCCCTGCCAAACGGCAGTGGTCTACTGGTACTATATTGCCTTGAGAGAGACAAAACAAGCACGTTCTTGCGCAAGTCCGGCCAGGTCTTCCCTCTTTTGGTGCGTTGCGCGGAGAGCTCAACGCAATGATTTTGAATTTCATGAACGTCGACGTTGAGTAAATGTAGAAATACGTCTAAGTAATTCCGCGCGGGCCCCGGCACTACACGTGGTCGAGTCCGATTAAACTTGGTCAAGTCTAACGTCAAAGAAAGTAGTGGTGCGTTAAATGCCTCATCCGATCGATGTGATCGTTGGAAAGCGTATTCGGTTGCGTCGGTTGCAACTGTCGCTTTCGCAAACTGACCTTGGGCAAAAGCTCGGTGTTGCGTTCCAACAGGTGCAGAAATATGAGAAGGGAACCAATCGGGTCAGCTGCAGCCGGCTCTACGAAATCTCCAAGATCATGGACGTCCCGGTGACATATTTCTTTTCCGCCTCGGGTGACGCGGGCATCGAAGTCGCCGTAGCGGAACAATTCGATGTACCGGAGCTCAAGGATGGCTTCCGGCTCATGAGCGCGTTCCGGCAAATCCAGAACAATGCTGTGCGAAAAAACATCATTTCGCTGGTAGAGACCGTCGCTACGGCCGCTAAGGCTGACGCAACCTGATTGCTTCAGCCCGCTGCATGCGGGGAAGGGTCGGCTTGGCTCAAGGCACCCGGTTCGCGCATTCGGAGGGCGAAAGTCATTCTGAATGTCCGAAGACATCCCTTTCAATCGCACGCTCAAGCTCGGGCCCGGCGTCATCGACCACGTCGCGCCCGGCGTGCGGCGTATCCTGGTGGATAATCCGGGCCCGTTTACCTTCAAGGGGACGATGAGCTACATCGTCGGCCGCGGCCGGGTGGCGATCATCGATCCGGGGCCAATCGATGCGCGTCACACTGCTGCGCTCATCGATGCGGTGCGCGGGGAAACGGTGACGCACATCTTCATCACCCACACCCATCGCGATCATTCTGCGGGCGCTGCCGCCCTGAAGGAGATGACCGGTGCGCCCACAGTGGGGGAGGGGCCGCATCGCGCGTCCCGGCCGTTATTCACCGGCGAAACCGAACGGCTCGACGCCGGCGGCGACATTGACTTTGTGCCGGATCGCCGCATCGCCGATGGCGATACGATCGTCGGGGACGGCTGGGCGATCGAAGCGATCGCAACCCCGGGGCATACGGCAAATCACATGGCCTTTGCGCTCGGGGGTACAGACATGCTGTTTTCCGGCGATCACGTGATGGGCTGGTCGACCTCGATCGTGGCGCCGCCGGATGGCTCGATGAGGGATTACATGGCCTCCCTCGACCGGCTCGCGGCTCGGGGCGAGACGGTTTACCTTCCGGGCCACGGCGACGTCATCCGCAACGCGCCGGATTTCGTCGCCCGATATATTGCCCACCGCCGCGGCCGGGAGGCGTCAATTCTGCATCGCCTCGACAAAGGCGAGAGCGACATCCCGGGTCTGGTGCGGGCCATCTATATCGGCCTCGATCCGCGGCTTTCGGGCGCTGCCGCTTTGTCGACGTTGGCGCATCTGGAGGATCTGACCGCGCGGGGACTGGTCGCCACCGACGGCGCACCGTCGATTTCCGGCCGTTATCGCTTGCCGCCCTGACCGGGCTTCGCGGAAGCTTTCGGGGCCAACTTCGGGCGCTCCTCCCGGTCGGGCTTTTCGGGCGTTGCGGCATCGTCGATGTCGTCAAGGAGCGCGAGCACGCGTGTCGCGTTGGTTCCAAAATCCCTGGTGCCAAAGCGCGAGGCCGAGCGGATATCGATTTTCGCGCCCTCGTGCGTCGGCCGGATGCGTACGACCACATCATCCCGGAAACCCATGATCGGCGTGCGAGCTATCGCCTCGATATGTCCATCGCGATTGGGCAGCGGTGCTTGCGCATCGACCACGCGCCATCTGCGTTTAGTAATGACCGCCATGGCTCCGTCATATGCCGCCATGGGGCTGACGCCAACCAGCAGCGGTTCGATATCGGGCCAGGCCTCCTTCTGGAGTTGCGCGGCGGCAAGACCAGGATAGAGGCTGCGGTTCGGCGGGCGCAGACGCGCCACGACCTCGAAGCGAGGCGGATCGATCGGGTCGGTGGTGATGTCGGTGACCGGCGGCAGCCCGTTGCCAGCAAAGGCAAGGTAGCCCGGGTAGGCAAGCAGCCCGACGCCGATCAGCACCGCCGTAATCGCCTGGGCAAATCCCGGGCCGCCATTATTCCATAGGACAATGAAGGACGCGAGCGCCAGCAGGACCGCGAGCATGGAAAGCGCCAGCGCCGCCCCGAAGGTGACCAGCACAGGGACGATCTCGAGCAGGTCCGCGCGCTCGATGAGGACGGCCAGCGCTGCCACCGCGAGCGC
This sequence comes from Xanthobacteraceae bacterium, assembly GCA_030037185.1. The sequence goes on from JASHRR010001439.1 coordinate 5,224, forward strand.
GAAAACCGCGATCCGACGCGCCCAGATGGCGAGCCGCGACGGCGGCGCCTCCAAAGCGCGCAGGCGGGTCATGATCACGGACATCGCAAGCTCATCCTTCGGTGCAGATGCGTCTGAGCGCCTCCCGCCCGGTCAGCAGCGCCCACGTTTGCGGCGGCTGCCCGATTGTGGCGCTGGCGTCGGCCGTTGCCACCGGCGAAATGTCGCCAAAGTGCCATCGCGCCGGCAACGCACCGGCCGGCCCCCGGACCTCAACGGCATCGCCGCTGAATCCGACCGCAACTTGGCGGCAGTCGCTGGTAATACTGTTGTAGAAAATGCCGCTTCTACTTGTCGTCATGTTCACTGCTCAGATGGCGCCAGTGCCAGGCGCGTCGATGTTGCTTGACCGGCCTGCTGTGCTCGAACGCCGCAACGCCAAATTGCCACCGCTTCCACCGCCGCATTTTTACCACGAGCAGATAGATGGTCGAGACTCCAAGGATATCGATCACGTTTGCGACGAAATCGCCGATGCGACCAGAACCGCGCTCCTCAACCCCGCGGTATTGCTAAAATCAACCCGGACGGGCATCCCGGCGCGGATGAGCGCCAAACCAACACCGACAACGGCAGAAAAGGCGATCGAAAACAGCGCCATGGAAAACAGCAGGACATCAAGCAGGCCGCTGCAAATATGCGAAAAAAGCCGCGCGCACATCCATACAGGCGATGGTTGTGCCGCGCAATAGCCCTGCAGCGCGAGTCAATCCGCTGTGGTCCGAGCGGCTGATCGGCAGATCGCGCGGCCGGGTGTTCGAGACCGAACATGCCGGGGATGCCGGAGCCGGCCCAATGAGCCTGCCAGATCGGCAGCGGCCGGTTTACGACGGTTGACCGAACAGGGAAGGTGCGAACCGCGTTAACGGGCGCGGTTTGCCTGGCGCCGGATGGTTCACGCCAGATTAGTGAATGCCGAGCTGCCCTACGCCGTCGGCAGCCGATAATCCTTAAAGCGCTCGCGCAGGGTGGTTTTTTGTATTTTGCCGGTCGCCGTATGGGGAATTTCGTCAACGAACACCACGTCATCGGGTATCCACCAATTGGCGACCTTGCCGCGCATAAAGCCGAGAATGTCGTCCTTACCGGAGGACTCGCCTTTTTTCATCACAATCACCAGCAACGGGCGCTCGTCCCATTTGGGATGGCGGACGCCGATCACCGCAGCCTCCGCGACCTTCGGATGGCCGACCGCAAGATTTTCCAGATCAATCGAGGAGATCCACTCCCCGCCGGATTTGATCACGTCCTTGGAGCGGTCGGTGACTTGCATATAGCCGTACGGATCGATGGTGGCGACGTCGCCGGTATCGAAGAAGCCGTCGTGGTCGAGAATGTGGTGATCGTCCTTGTAATAGGCCCGCGCAACCGCGGGCCCGCGCACCATGAGGCGGCCGAACGATTTGCCGTCCCACGGCACTCCCTTGCCGGCGTCGTCCTCGATCTTCATCTCGACCATGAAGGGTGGGTGGCCTTGCTTTAGCTGGACGTCCAACTTGGCGTCGCCTGTGAGCGAGGCGTATTCTGGCTTGAGCGTGCAGAGCGCCCCGAGCGGCGACATCTCGGTCATGCCCCAGGCGTGGATCACCTCTACGCCATACACGTCCTGGAATTTTTGGGCGATGACGCGCGGGCACGCGGAGCCGCCGATCACAACACGTTTGAGGTAAGGCAGCTTTCCGCCGGTGGCTTCGAGGTGTTGCAGCAGCATCAGCCAGATGGTTGGCACCGCTGCCGTACAGCTCACCTTGTAGGTGGTCAGCATTTCGTGAATTGACGCGCCGTCGAGCTTCAGGCCCGGCATCACCAGGCTTGCGCCCGCCATCGGCGCCGAAAAGGCGATCGACCAGCCGTTGGCATGGAACAGCGGCACGACCGGCATTACGGTATCGCGCGACGACAGCCCGAATGCATCGGGCCCGTTAGCAGTTAGCGCCAGCAGGAGATTGGAGCGGTGCGAATAGACGACGCCCTTGGGATTTCCGGTGGTGCCGGATGTGTAGCACATGCCGGCGGCGGTATTCTCGTCGAATGATTTCCAAGCGAAATCGCCGTCCGCTTCGGCGATCCAGGTCTCATAGGCGACGGCGTTGCGCAGCGCCGTCTGCGGCATGTGAGCGGCGTCGGTCAACACGATGTAGCGCTCGATGTTCGGCAGCTTGTCGGCGAGCTGCTCGAGGAGCCCGACGAAGGTGAGGTCGGCAAGAACCATGCGATCTTCGGCGTGATTGATGATCCACGCGATCTGCTCGGCGAACAGTCGCGGATTGACCGTGTGATAGATGGCGCCGATCCCCGTAATGCCGTACCAGGCTTCAAGATGCCGCCACGTGTTCCAGGCGAGCGTTGCCACACGGTCGCCGATCCTGACGCCGTCACGTTCGAGGCGTTGAGCAACCTTGAGGGCGCGGGCGCGAAGGTCGGCGTAGTTCGTGGCGTGAATCGACCCCTCGACCGAGCGCGAAACCACCATTCGGTCGGCGTGGTGGGTCGCCGCGTGGTCGATCACGCGATGACACAGCAGCTGCCAGTCCTGCATCAACCCGAGCATGGCGGTTCCCCACAATCTTGCGTGCCGTGTTGGCATCTTGCACTTGACGTTCAGCCTAGCAACGCCGGCGCAAGTTGCAACCGGCCGCAGGTGGGTTGGGCCACGCCGGCCGATCAGCAATTCAGCGAAGCCCGTCCCGCACCACAGGGGCGATGACGGACTTCGCCGCATTCAAGCCATCCTTAGCGATTGCCGGTCCCTGATCCTCCCATGTTCCTCCACCCCGCTTGCCGGAAGGGTCAGGGAGGGGACAGCGAGGGGGAAAACCGTGCTAAGGAGAAGCGTGCAATGTCATAGTCCGTACTGCCGGTGGCGGCGAGATCGGCAAGGATTTCGCCGACGACCGGCGCAAACTTGAAACCATGGCCGGAGCACGGCGAAGCGACGATGACCTGCGGGCATCCAGGCAGACGATCAATGATAAAATCGCCGTCCGGCGTCATTGTGTAAAGGCAGGTCTGAGCGGCAAGCAGCCGACCCCCGGCATCCGGCAGATGCGCCCTGAGCCCATTGCGGATTATCGCCTCGTCCGCCGCCGACACGGTGTGATCATAGTGGTCCGGATCAACCGCCTCATCGAGATGGTGGTGCTTTGCGACCTTGACGCCATTAGCGTCGCCCGGAAATCCGTAGAAGATGCCGTCGGGATTCTGCAGCAGGAACA
>JASHRR010001440.1 GCA_030037185.1 Xanthobacteraceae bacterium
CCATAACCTAGCCATAGACCGGAAGCAAGCCTGGCTGGTTTGCAGTTGGTCTGCGCGCCGCGGAGGCGGCAAATCAGTGTAAATTCTTTTGGGGGCCGGAACGCGCGATGGATTGCAATGTGTCCTGTTCGCTCATTGGTGCACCTAGTTGTTCTGGTTACACCTGATAACCACGCTCATTGGTGACGATTCGTCTATTCGCCATCGTAATATTGCTTTAGCGCCTTGCCCGAGAGCTGATGAGTGATCCGGCGCTCAGCGCTCGCCGCCCACTCCTTGATGAGAGACGTTACCGAGCAACGCTTGTGACAGGCGATCCGCTTGAGCTGCGCCCTGGTGCTGGTGTCGAAAATGAACTGAGCGCGCAACTTGGTGCCGTTTTCGGTTTTCAGATTACGCTCGCGCCAGCTCGCCTGCTTCTCGGCGTTGGTAAGGACCATGAGTGATCTCTCCGATTACTCGGCGATGGTTATCAGTCATAACCAGCTCATAGGCGGCAAGCAAGGCTCGCCGCCGTGCCCGGCGCTATGTGCTGCAACTCTCAGCTCGTCACGAGGTTCTCAGATGCACAAAACAAGTTGAGATCACGCTCGCTGATCCGGTATTTGATCCGAAACACCAGATTAGTCGGAAATTCTTTTGGTGCCCCGAACGGCTTATGAATGACTTTCGTCCGAGCGCGTTGTTCAGGACGAAGGCAAGGTGCAAAACGTTAGCTCATGCAGAAGGACCGGACCGATAGACGGCCAAGGATGCGGCCTGCGATTTGGTCTCGATGTCGAGTGGCCCGGAGGACTTTCACCTCCGGGCTCTCCCAGGTAGGGTCGAGGACTGGCGCGCCGGTTTAGGTCGAAGTTTGTTTTCACGGTTTCTCGCCCTTTCGTTTGCGAGTGTCACACTATCTCGACCGTGCCACGTTTCCAGCCCCCGCCACGTCGAACGCAGCGTGCGGATTTCCCGCACTAAATGGGCTCGAGCCCATTTAGTGCGTAATGTGGCGCTCCCCAAAATGTGGCGCTCGGTTCGGATCGGGCCTTCCCTGTAGCCTTGGCGTCGAGACGAACGCCACATAAGATGGACCATTACAGCGAGCGTAGAAACTCCATTAGCGCCGGCTGGTGCCACCGGCCGCGGGGCTTGCCTTTCGCATGTACTTCGCACTTGGACAAAGCATTCGCCTTCATTGAGAGATCGATCTCCGCGTAGATGTTCGTGGTTTCAAGACTCACGTGACCGAGCCAGCCCCGGATCGTATTGATGTCGACACCAGCACGAAGCAAATGGCAGGCGGTTGAGTGTCGAATGATGTGCGGGCTGACGCGCTTCTTGGCCATGGACGGCACGAGCTGTCGCGCCTTTTGTGCGTAGCGTTCGACCAACGTGTGGATGCCGAACCGAGTCATCGGTTGACCATAGCGATTCAAGAAGACTCGCTCGTTATCATTGCGGTTCCCGATCAGCCCAGTGAGTTCCGCCACCGTCACACGCCACAGTGGGCAGTGCCGCTGCTTGCCACCTTTCCCAACGATTCTCACCGACGACGAGTACAGGTTGAGGTCGCCGATTGTAAGCCGAGCGGTCTCGTCAGCGCGAGCACCTGAGTTGTATAGAAACAGAAGCAAGGCGTAGTCTCGACGCCCGATGACGGTTCGTCGATCCGGACTGACAAGAAGGCCATCCATCTCCGGTTTATCAAGGTAGCCGACCGCCGCGCGCGCCGTCTTCTTGAATGGCACTGCCCGAACCTGCGCGCACCACTGGATGTGTTCAGGGCTGTGCGCCCCGATGAAGGCTGCCAAGGAATGGACAGCAGCCAGGCGCTGATTGCGGGTCGCGATTGAGCTATGGCGGGTACTCTCCAGATCTGCAAGAAAGCTCCGGAGCAGATCGGGCGTCAGATCGGTTACCTGCAGCTGGTCCACGGGCTTGCGCTGCTTCCCGGAAACGAACGGCAGCAACAACGTTAAGGCGTCTCGATAATTGAGTCTCGTGTTGCGGGCGAGATTACGCTCGCTGACCAGATGCTCAACCAAGAAACGACGGATCCAGGAGCCGATGAGTGACGGGTCATTCATGACGCCCTCCGACGGCATAGCGCTCAAAGCGACGACCAGCCTGTTGCAGCAGCTCGGATGTCAGGGTCAGGTAGCGCTGCGTTCCGCAGATGTGGACGTGGCCGAGATAGGTAGCCAACAGAGGCAGAAGCTCTTGTACGTCTAAGTCCCTCCGATACCAGTCGATAACCCGATGAACGGCAGCCGCGTGCCTCAAATCATGCAGTCGCGGCTGGTAGCGAGCGCCGTCGCTCCGAAGGACTCCCGCGTGATCTCGCAAGCGACAGAAGGCGACCTCAGCCGCGCGGCGTGTAAGCGCAGAGCCATTTCTGACGACGAACAATAGGGCGTTTGGATCGTTACGATGGTGGGCTCTCCGCAGTTGGATGTGCTGTTCCAAGACGGCGCGCAGATCGGAGCCGATCGGGACCCATCTCGACTTGTAGAACTTACTCTCGCGAACGAGTAGCACCGCGTTTTCCAGATCGACATCGCCCAGCGTGAGCGACAGCGCTTCACTGATGCGCAGCGCAGCCCCGTACAAGAGCAGTAACAATGTGCGGAACGTCTCCGGCTGTAATCGGCTGCGCGTGTTTTGACAAGCTTCGGTGGCCTGAACTAATCGCCGGAGCTCGCCGCAAGTGAAAATATACGGGACAAATGGCGGCGGTGCCTTAGGCACGATGTTCGGCAACGGCGAGGTATTTGTATGGCCTCGCGCTATCGCGTACCTGTAGAACCCGCGCAGCACTCCGTACTTGTGGTGCCAGAATCGCGTCACAGGACCACGGCCGTCAAGAAACGCGCGGACCTGAGCGGGTTCGATCTGAGAAAGAGGCTTATCTTGAACATAGCAATAGAATGATTTCAGGGCACGAGCCTCGGTGTTGAAACGCATGCCCAAGGATCTCTTGTAAGCTATGTATTGTGCGACCACGGCGGAAACTCTCATAGCAGATCTCCCAGGCTGAATTGAGCTACCGCTCGCAAGCCGGGCAGATCGACCTTGGCATAGGTCCGAGTGGCGTAGGCGCTGCGGTGGCCCAGGTGATCTCCTATTTTCTTGAGCGGGACACCTTGCGCGACCAGGTGCCCGGCACACGCGTGTCGGAGTGCGTGCGGCCCGTGTCGCCGGCTGTTGATCTCCAGCCCACGCAGACGCGTACTCACCAAGTGGTGCATCGCTCCTGCTGACAGAGGGCCGACAGGTGCGCGAAGGGTCAGAAAGACCTCACGTCGCGAGCTGCGTGGCCGAGCCTGCTCCAAGTAGCGCAGAATCGCATCGCCCACGCTAGGTAGGAGTGGATACTCTTGGCTCTTTCGTTGTTTTGAACGCTTCAGACAAATCCGATCCTGAGCCCAGTTCAGGTCCTCCAGACGGAGCGCTGCGACTTCGCCGCTGCGAAAGCCGTAGACGGCGAACAGCTGGAGGATGGCTTTGTCGCGAATATCCCGAGGAGTGTTGGCGTTCGTGTTATTTATGAGTCGCTGGACGTCGGGCCAGCTGGGCCCGACGGGCAGCCCTTCCTCTCTGAATAGGCGCGGACCGATCAGGCCCGCTGCCATGGCCCCCGAACACCAGCCTCGTTCTGCTGCGTAGCGGAAGAAAGCACGTAGTACTTTCACAGACTTTGCAAGCGAGACTCGACTCCAACCGCGCTCTCGTAGAGCTGCAAGGAACGCGTCTGTGTCCGCCAGCGTCACCTTGCCGAAGACGCGGTCCCGAGCAGCGAGGTCGCGCAGGAACGTCTCCAGGTGCCACCGATAGCCTTGAACCGTATGGGGAGACAGCCCGCGTTCTTCGCGTAGGTAGAGCAGGAATTTATCACTCAGGTTGAAGAGCTCGGGACGACGTGCGGCCTTGAGAGCCAGCCTGTTCAGAAATCTCAACCAATCAGTAGCCACCTGAATAAAGCGCTCGCGGGACCAGCGCAGTTGCGAGCTGTGGCCACATCGGCGCTGACGGCGTGCCCAGTTATCAGCAGCCATTCGTATCTCTTCATGCGTAATCGGTTTGCCATCGGTGATGTCGAGCCTGCCGGCGATCACTCGCACCTCATTGGCGACGGACAATAACGTTGCGCGAGCCATCCCCTGCTCGGCGCAGTGCTGAAGATAGCGCTCTCGCTCTGTCGCGGCCGGCGCGGCCCGATGACGTGCAAGTACACGGGCATAGGTAAATAAGTGCTCGAACATAGTTGGACCTCCTTCGGCAGTAGGAGGTCCGACAATATGCCGACGACCGACTAACTTGCTTATGTGGCGTTCGTCTCGATACCGAGGCTACAGGGAAGGCCCAGTCCAAACCGAGCGCCACATTTTGGGTAGCGCCACATAACGCACTACGCTCTCCGACTGGATTCATCGCATGTCATTCGGCAGGTCGGTCCACGCCGGCGTCTTAAGTGGCAATGGTTCCAAATTCATCTGTCGGAGACACAAGACGCCATGGGTTTTGTGGATTTTCACTCCGGAAAATTTGCGAAAACCCCGCGTTTGAATCTTGTGCCGACGGCGGAGGAAGTGCCGTACCGATTGCTCCACATGATTGTCCGCGACTCGGTAGGCTTTCATGCGCGTTCCGTGGCTAAAGTAAGCCGCCCAGCCACGCAGTAACGCATTGAGCCGCTTGCAGACTTCGGGCCACGGTTTGAGGTTGCTAGGGATCAGAATCTCTCTGACCCGAGTTTTCAGCCTCCCCACGCTCTTCTTAGATGGGCCTGCGCCCAGGTACCGACTTCCATTCTTACTGGAGTGGTATGGCCCGAACGTATAGCCAAGAAAATCGAAGTGTTCCATTCGGGCATCTCTCAGCTGGGTTTTCGTCTCGTTGAGCGTCAACCCTAGCTTAGTCATCACTGCCCTCGTCCACGCCAGTGCCTCGATCGCGTGCCCGCGACAGAGGATGACGAAGTCGTCGGCGTAGGAGATGACATGCCCGCGGAACGCCTCGCTGCGCCCGGTCTTGCGCCAGTGTTTAAGGAAGCGGTTCATGTACAGATTAGCCAGCAAGGGACTTACGACACCGCCTTGCGGCGTACCGCACGTACTCTGCTTGCCTCCTGTCAGTCGCCGTCTACCTTCGCCGTCCCGCTCCTCGACCGGCGCTTTGAGCCACAGCTTGATCAGCCGCAGCACGTGCCGGTCGACGATGCGCCGAGCCACTGATTTCAGGAGCTGCGCGTGCGGAATTTTATCGAAATATTTCGACAAATCAGCGTCCACCACATCGGTGTAACCCTGGCGGATCAACCGGTGCACTTCCTTGACAGCTTCGACCCCGCTGCGACGGGGGCGGTAGCCGTAGGCACTATCCTCAAA
>JASHRR010001441.1 GCA_030037185.1 Xanthobacteraceae bacterium
GTTCAAAACTTGTGGAGAACCGATTGTTGCGTCGCCGCCCTCGATTGTGCGCAGCATCAAAACCAGCATACATCATCCTCCTCGCAACCGCCGCGGGGGATTGCCGAACTAAAGCCCGAGTTTTGACTATAAGGCCCGGATATCTCGCACCATCTCCATGATCACCGCAAATGCCGCGTTCATCGTCGACAACGCCGGGAGATTTCCGACATTCTGCGCCGTGGCGTTCCGCAACGAGCGCCAGTGGGTTGATTTTTGGGCGGTGAAGCCGTGCGGCGACGCGGCCGCCGACTACGCGCGCGGACAGCGTTACGCCGAGGAAGCAATCGGGCACGTTAGAACGACTGGCCAGCCCGTGTTCATCGAATGCGTGTTGCTCTTCATGAGCATAAAGCTGCGCCACCGGGAGGCGGGCGAATTGGAACGAGGGTTCATCGACCGCATAGTGAACGATTTTCCCCACGCCCTGGACGACGTCATCAGTCGTCTTTTGCGGCATCGTTTCAGGCGGCTGAGCTGACCAGACCGACATCAGCGCGCCCATTCCCACAATGCAGACCTGCCGGTTTGGTCTGGCCTCTTGGCGACGACACAATCGCAAACTGGTAGGCGACCAAGCGTTCCTGCTGTCCAGGGTGGGGCTGTTTGATCCCTCATTGTTTGGATGAGGTCGACCAGAGGTGGAGCATCATAGGGAGGTTGCGCTCATCCACCTCTTCTCCTTCCGGTCTGATTTTCCATATCGCCTGAGCAAGCTCAATCATTTCTCCGTAAGTGAGGCTGCGCACCAGTATGGCAATTTCATTCAAGCGATTGCGGCCTAATCTCAAGCGCGGGGGCCCCAATTCGTCTTCACCCCTGGGCGCCTCGTCTGAACCCTCCAGCGAGGATTGCGAATAATCCTGATCGTGCAACTCGTCGCCATAGTAACTTTCGCTCTCTGCCCCGCCCGTACCGAACAGACGCATTCTTTTTGGACGATAGTCGCTCGCGATCGGGCGCGTATCTAGTTCGCGGGGCGCCCGCTTGGGAAATATCACATCGGCCATGTGGTCACTCCTTCGACTTGGTAGGGCCGCAACTTTCTTGCCTCCTCTCATCTTCGTGCCTTGCCCGGCTGTTGGCCCCAATCGCCAGGCAATTTATTCGACTGCCCCCTGTTGGGTAACAGGATCAAATCCAGACTCATCAACCGATTGCACGGTTGCTGTCGGAGACGGCATCAGCGCACCTGTGCGTCCGAGTTGCAGGAGTTGGGCGTGCTCGTTGCCTCCAGCGAGGCCTCGGCCTGCCGGTAGAGAAGCAAGGCCCCGGGCCGGCGCGACGGGATGCGCTGTGCGGTCAAACGCAACCGCCATGTCATTTGTCGGGGAATGCAGGGCCGCCGCAAAGGCGACGTCCGACCTCAAACCAGCGCAAAATATTGCGCTGCTCTGTGCCCAAAAATCGTTGCGCTTTCGCCTCGGCGCGAAACCAACCGTCCGGATCACGTAGCGGCCTGCCCGATAGAGTGATCCCTCCCCGGCCGCGGCCATTATCACCGTACCGCTCGCATGTAAAGCGCTTTTCGGCGGCTCCCTATCCTCCGCCATAAGCGGGGGAGGATCGGGCGGGGGTGGATTTGGTGGACGCCTCGTCTCCCAGCTCCTGCAGCTGTGCCTGCAGAGCACCCGCTCGTCGTTCGACTGCCTGCCGCGTTGCTCCCAAGAGCTCGTGACCGCCACCGGGCATTGCGGCAACCTCGTCCGCGGCCCCCTCGGCTTCCCCAATGGCGGACTTGGTCAATGCGACGACCCGGTCAACAACCTGTCTGGGATTGAGGCCGCACTCGCGGGCGAAGCGCTGCCAGTCCCTGCCCTTGATGTCATCACCTCGGCTCTTGCCGGCGATGGTCTGAGCGAGATTCTTGGTAACGTTGCCCCAGACCTCACCGCACATGATGTCGTAGACGGGTGCGAGCGATGCGCCATTGCCGCGGATCATGATCGAGTAGTTCTTGGCGTGCGCGTCGGTATTGCAGCACAGAATATTCAGAACAACGAGGTCGAGCAGGCGGATAATTTCGGTCGCGGGCAAATACCGCCTTGTCACTTCAAACATGTCCTTCAGATTAGGCCCGCGAATTCCAGTCTGATTAGACTCATACTTGGCAGACGGCGGCAGACCGAGCGCCTGGCAGTAATCCTCCTGGTGCAGGCGGCGCCAACGACCGCCCACATCGGTTCGGTCGTATCGCTTCACGAGCAGGAAGGTTCGCTGGCCGGCCGTGCCCGTGGTGACCTCCGGTGCCGGAATTTTCATCCGGCGCGCCAACGTCAGGCAGAAGGCCTCATTTTGGACGCCGCCCGGCAGTCGGGGGGCGTCCGGCTTGAGGATGTGCGTCGAGGGAGAGCCGTTCATCGGAATGCAGATCCGACGACTTTCGTCCACGGCCACCGCGAGCTTTGATTGAGCACCCGCGAGCGACATCGACACGCCCTCCTCGCCGACCAGGAACGGCTTGTTCGGCAAATCCTCCAAGACTGCTTCGAGTTCATCAGGCGTTGCCAGAGGCCGCCACTGAACCGAGGACGTTCTTCCCGGTTGCCCGATCGACAGTGCGCCTGCCGTGTCGCCGCCAATCGCCGACAGGAGGCCGATAACATCGCTGCGCGCCATTCCGAGAAGTTGCCCGACCGTCCGCAGCTGCTCGTTTTCCGGAAGCAGGTTTGCGGCCCACGGCAGGAAGATATCGGGCCCGACGCCATCGTGCCGCAGCGGCATTGTTGTCGAAATCGGAAACGCGCCGCGCAGCCTGATCCAACCTTCGTCATAGGTGAAGCAAGGCCCCGCCTTGCTGACATCGATCGTGCCGACCAGCCGCTGCTCAAAGTATACCGGCAGACCGGCCATCAGGCTCCTCCATCGGGTCGGGAAGATCGGGCAACTCCGGCGCCGCGGCGGCTGCCGCCGGCTCGTGGCCCGCCAAAATGTCGGCCGGCGTGAAGCCGAGCGCTTCGGCGACAAGCAGACTTCGCCCGAGTTGACACGACGGCTTGCCGGCCTCGAGCTCGATCAAGAATCTGCGGCCGACCCCGGTCGCCAGAGCAAGCTGATCCTGCCGGAGATTCAAGGCCTTCCGCCGGCCCCGGATCATCGATCCAAACGCCGACGCCGTCCCCGAGGCCCTTTGCTCGATCGAGTCTTCATCCGCTTCCATGGGTTGCCGTGCGCGTGGTCGGGAGTATTTCATCGTAGGCAAACGAAAGTTAAGGAAACGTTCCCGTTGGGGAACATTCGGTGGTTGAGGGTGGCTTTTGGGACCAAAAGTACCCGATCGGGAACATTAAACCAGAAATCAAGACAAGAGGAAAGCGCTCGATGACGAGAACAAGTAAACTGATTAGCGCAATGGTTGCGCTACTGTCGGCCGGCCTCGGATTCCTCGCAGGCCACAGCTCATCGATCTCGGCAGACAGTTCATCGGCATCGGCCCCCAAGCCGCCGCGATTTCCCCAGTTGACGACGGCGCAGTTGACCGACGAACAGCGCCCGCTCGCCGAGGCGATCATGAGAATTTCCAGCGTGGGCATCGCCGGTCCGTATAATCCGATGCTGCGCAGTCCGGCGTTCGGGCAGCGCATGTTCGATCTGTTGGATTACCTGCGATGGCATTCCTCGCTGCCGCCGCGGCTCAACGAATTTGCCATCCTGATCACCGGGCGGTTGTGGCGCTCGCAGGTCGAATGGTATGCCCACGTACCGCTCGCCCTGAAGGCTGGACTGTTGCCGACGATCATCGCTGATCTCAAGGCCAACAAGCGGCCGGCGGCGATGCAGGCGGATGAGGCCGCGGTCTATGATTTCGTCATGGAGCTCTCGACACAGCACACGGTGTCGGACGAAACATTTGGGCGCGCCAAAATGCTGCTCGGCGAGCAGCGGCTCGTCGACTTGACCGCGGTGGCCGGCACCTACGTGACCGTCGCGATGTTGCTTGCCATGGCACAGGAAGGCGTGCCGCCCGGCAAGGAGGCGCCCTTCGCGCCGGGCGATCCCTGAAAAAGCCGCGCGAGAGCCGCCGTTGCGCCGGGCGAGCCTTGGGAGGAAATGATGGCGTCAGTGGCGATCCGCGGCGTCCGCAAGGCGTTCGGGTCCGTCTATGTGATCCACGATATCAGCGTCGAGATTGCCGACGGCGAATTCGTTGTTCTGGTCGGTCCTTCCGGCTGTGGCAAGTCCACGCTGCTGCGGATGATCGCGGGGCTGGAACCCATCACCAGCGGCGAAATCCGCATTGCCGATCGGGTCGTCAACGATCTGCCCCCCAAAGAGCGCGACACCGCGATGGTGTTCCAGAACTTCGCTCTTTATCCGCATATGACCGTTGCGGCGAACATGGGCTTCTCCATGCGGCTGCGCGGCGCCCGCACGGCGCAGATCACCGAGCGGGTCGGCAAGGCGGCGGACATTCTCGGCCTCAAGCCCTATCTCGACCGCTATCCGCGTCAGCTTTCCGGCGGCCAGCGCCAGCGCGTCGCAATGGGCCGGGCCATCGTGCGCGATCCACAGGTGTTCCTGTTCGACGAGCCCCTCTCAAATCTTGACGCCAAGCTGCGCGTGCAGATGCGCACCGAGATCAAGGCGCTGCACCAGCGGCTCAAGACGACCACCATCTACGTGACTCACGATCAGATCGAAGCCATGACCATGGCGGACAAGATCGTCGTCATGCATGACGGCCGCGTCGAGCAGATCGGCGCGCCGCTCGACCTCTATGACCGGCCCGACAATCTTTTCGTCGCCGGCTTTATAGGCTCGCCGGCGATGAACTTCTTTCCGGGCATCATCCGCCGCAATGGCAGCGCCTCCTTCGACGGTCCGGGCGGTGTGCAGCTGCCGCTCCGTTCGCCGCAGCCGGACAATGCCGAATGGTCCGACGGCAGGTTAGCTGTCTATGGCGTGCGCCCCGAGCACTTTATCCTGGCTGACGACGGCATCGAGGCGGAGGTCCAGGTCGTCGAACCTACCGGCTCGGAAACGCAGCTCGTCGCCAAGCTCGGCGGCCAGGACGTGCTCGCGATATTCCGCGAGCGTTACCAGTTCAAGCCCGGCGACCGCGTGCGACTCAAGCCCAGCGTCACCTGCGCTCACCTGTTCGACAAGGCGTCGGGCAAACGCCTCAACGCATAAGCCGGATCGCGCTGCGATGGGATCGAGCGTCCCGAGCGATCTCAAACCGACGGACCTCACGGCGAGGAGGCCGCGCTTTCGGGCGGCCGTCTCGAAGCATGGCCGCGGACACGATCACGCCCGCGGCCTCCGCAAGACGCTCAGCACCCTTCGCTCGTGCACCGCAGCGCGTTCCTTGAGGACGAGGCCGATGGACGATCTCGATATGTTTTTGCGATGGAAACGCCGAACGAGAGCGGCTCCGCGAGGCCGGGACGGACCGAGACGGCATCAAACAAACGAAGGAAACCGACGGCGATTTTAGCCGACGCGCCCTCGTCACCGGGGCAACCGCGGCCGCGGCAACAGGCGCTCTCGCTGGGGCTCGCTGATGGCGGGTGCGCTCTGCGGCTCGCTGCCGCTGGTGGTGCTCTGCGCCTTCTTCGTCGAGCACTACGTCGCGGCGATGACGGGGCCGTCAAGGAGTAGGCCTTACCTGCGCGATGGGTAAATTGCCTGGCAC
>JASHRR010001442.1 GCA_030037185.1 Xanthobacteraceae bacterium
GTTGCGCCTGCTCGAAGCCATCCGCATCCTCGGCATGGAACGCCGGATCCGATTCTATCAGGCGTCTTCCTCGGAGCTTTACGGCAAGGTCCACGAGGTGCCGCAGCGGGAAACCACGCCGTTCTATCCGCGCTCACCCTATGCGGCAGCCAAGCTTTACGCCTATTGGATCACTGTGAACTATCGCGAGGCTTACGGGATGCACGCCTCCAACGGCATCCTGTTCAATCACGAAGGGCCGACCCGCGGCGAAACCTTCGTGACCCGCAAGATCACCCGTGCGGTCGCCGCCATCGAACTCGGCCTGCAGGATCGGGTCTATCTCGGCAATCTGGACGCCGAGCGGGATTGGGGTCACGCCCGCGACTACGTGGAAGGCATGTGGATGATGCTCCAGCAGGACGAGCCGGACGACTACGTGCTTGCCACCGGCGAGAAGCACGCGGTGCGCGAATTCGTTGAGCGCGCCTTCGACCATGTGGGCCGCCCGATTGCGTGGCGTGGCAAAGGCGCAGACGAGACCGGCATCGATGCGAAGACGGGACAAATCCTGGTCGAGATCGATCCGCGATATTTCCGACCAACCGAGGTCGACCTTCTGCTCGGCGATCCCGGTAAGGCGCATCAAAAGCTCGGCTGGCGCCACAAGACGAGCTTTGCAGATCTCGTCCGGGAGATGGTCGAGAGCGACCGCAGACAGGTGCGATTGGAGAGGGAACGTGTCAACCGGCATGATTGACGTCAGTTGCCTGGAGCGCGGTCGTCGCCGGCTCGTCCTGGGGCGACCCCGAGCAGGCCCTCCCTACCCTGTCACCGTGGTCCCGCATGGGTGGCGGGTCGAATAATCGAGGAGAGGGATGCGTTCAGCACGCAACGTCAAAAGACGATATGTACAGTCGGCGGACGGCTGGCACGCGTTGGCCCGCGCTTGCTCTCAGGCTTCGCTCTGGCTGGAGCATCCGCGAGGTTCCGGTGATTCAAGCCTACTGGAATCCGGTCTGATGTCGAATGCCGTGTCATGACACGCGAGCTTGCGACCACGGCGCTGCCGCTCGATTTGACCGGACGGCGCATTTTTGTCGCCGGCCATCGCGGCATGGTGGGCAGCGCGCTGGTGCGGCGGCTGAAGGAGGAGCATTGCGAGGTGCTCACGGCCGATCGCCGCGCGCTCGACCTGACCCGGCAGGCCGACACCGAGGAGTGGCTGCGCCATAACCGGCCGGATGTGGTCATGGTGGCGGCGGCCCGGGTCGGTGGCATTGCCTACAACAACGCGTTTCCGGTCGACTTCCTCGCCGACAATCTGGCGATCGAACTCAACCTGATCAGCGGCTCGTTTGCAATCGGTGTCCGCAAGCTTCTGTTTCTCGGATCGTCCTGCATTTATCCGAGGCTTGCGCCGCAGCCGATGACTGAAGCTGTGCTGCTCACCGGCCCGCTCGAGCCGACTAACCAGTGGTATGCGGTCGCCAAGATCGCCGGCGTCAAGCTCGTCGAGGCCTATCGCCGGCAACATGGCGCCGATTTCATTGCGCTCATGCCGACCAACCTCTATGGCCCGGGCGACAACTATCATCCCGAGCACAGCCATGTGCCGGCGGCGCTCATCCGCCGCTTCCACGAGGCGAAGCTTGCCGAGGCCCCCTCCGTTACAGTCTGGGGGACAGGACGGCCCCGGCGCGAATTCCTGGCCGTCGATGACCTCGCCGATGCCTGCGTGTTTGCGTTGAAGAACTATTCCGATGAGCGCATCCTCAATGTCGGCACCGGCCACGACGTGACGATCGCCGATTTTGCCGGGCTCGTCGCCGGTGTGGTCGGCTATGCGGGCGACATCGTCTTCGACACCTCCCGCCCGGACGGCGCCCCCCGAAAATTGCTTGATGTGAGCGCTTTGACGAGATTGGGCTGGTCGGCGCGCACGGAATTGCGCGATGGAATTGCGGCGGCTTATCGAGATTATCTCAAGGCGGGGCGCGGCGAGGCGGTGTGGAAGGGGGAGCACAGCGCGGCCGGCCCACAGCGATGACGCGGCTGCAGCGACCGTTGGGTCGCCCTGTGCCGTCTGCGGTCCACCGTTTGCCGAATGGCCCCTCGGCGATCGCCCTCCCCGCAAGCGCCTTGGCAGGTAAACAGGCGGCCCCCAGGCCCGACACGAACTCGCCACTGCGGAGAGGTCCCCACCCGGAATCTTGCGGCGGCGAGCGCGCAAATTCCGGATTGCCCTCGCAGCGGCGATGTTGGAGCACGCCCGTTTGGGGGCCGGCCCCGCGACGTCATGGTTATGGGCGATCCCAATCCCTCAAGGTGAGCCGAAGCGAGCAACTATCGGACAGGTCCCTCATTCCCTGGCGCCGCAACCATCACCGCCTTGAGCGCATGCACAAGGGCCTGAGCATTCTGCTCGAGAACGCCGCGATCGATGTTGTCGATCGTGTCGCAGGCCTGGTGATAGCACGCATCAAAAGGCCGGCCCGCCGTGCCGCCGAACAAGTTCGCCTGGTTCTCCGACTTCGAGCCGCCTGCACCGGTGTAGAGGCCGACGGTCGGGATGCCCTTCTGGGAAAAGGAGGAGTCGTCACTGCCAAATCGCGTTCCCGTGCGCTCCTCGACGTTCAGACCGCGGTCGCGGAATTCAGCTACAAGTTCGCGCCGTGCGAGAGCAGCAGGGCCGTCCTGTGCGGTTGCCGGGCCCTGGACGTAGCGCGTGAAATTCGGGGAGCCTACCATGTCGAGATTGATGTAGAGCGCGATACGCCGCCGCTCCTCTTCGGACAAGGCGTCGACGTGGTGCCGCGATCCGATCAGGCCGCGCTCTTCGGCGCCCCAGAATGCGAAGCGCACGGGACGGCGCCCTAGAGCCGGTTCCTGCGCCAGCTGCAGGGCCGCTTCGAGTACGGCGGCCGTGCCGCTGCCATTGTCGTTGATGCCAGGGCCCTCCGGGACGCTGTCGAGATGGGCGCCGACTACGATCCAGGCACCGCCGCTGCCGGTGCTCTGAGCGATCACGTTATGGGAGAGCCGTTTTCCGGCGACCGCGTCGACGGCAAGATGAACAGTGACGCGTCCGCTCTGAGCCTCTGCGCCCAGCGTGCGGCCGAGCGCGTAGGGGATGCCGACCACCGGAACAGGGGCGGACTTGGCAAGTTGACCCGAGAAGGCATCCTTGCGGCCGTCGGTGCCTTCATTCATGATGATGACCCCGACGGCGCCCGCCGCGACGGCGTTCTCGACCTTCGTCACGAACTGGCAGGTCCCGCGTCGGATCAGCGCCACCGTGCCAGGTTCGAAATCCTTAAAGTCGCCCGCTTCACATCCGCTCGTTGACGCGGCCGGCGGCTGCGCCCCAAGCTCAAGACTGACGGCGCTCAGCCGCGTTGTCACCTCGCCGGAGCCGGAGTTGGCGAGCGTGCGAACCGCCCCGGTCGAAGGTGGCTGCCGCGAGCCGTCCGCAGCGCTCACGACCAGAACAGGAGGCGAGCGCTCCTCGAAAAATGGAAATTCGAATTCTTCAAAGCGAACCTGGTAACCTGCCTGCGCGAGCTGCTCTGACACGTATTCGGCGGAACGATCATAGCCGGCCGTTCCCGCGGCGCGGTTGCCGCCGTTCGCAGAGGCGATGTCCTGGAGTACCTGCAGATGCCTGAAGGCGCCCGTAGCGGATCCAGGCGGACGGCGCGGCGGTGCGGCACCAGCTGCGGTTTGTGCCTCGCTTGAGGTCGAGGTGAGGCCGCTCGGCCCTAATAGGGCGAGCAACACGGCGGCGATCACCGAGCTTGAACGAAACGCTCCGGATGGCATCATCGAGGCGACCATGGCGAGTTCTGCCGAGTGCAGTTGGGATTCTAATAATGCCGGCGCCGCTGCGCGAACGCCAGCGATTTGAGCGTCGGCGGAATTGCGGTATTCTGGGTAGGGTCCAGCCGTATGGAGCAACTCATGAGCCGGGGACGCCAATTCCGAGACCTGTTGCGGCGCGGCGGCCTGATAATCGCGCCTGGCGCCTATGATTGCATAACAGCGCGATCAATCGCGCACGCCGACTTCGCTGCAATCTACATGACCGGTGCCGGCACTGCAGCGACGCTCGGCTATCCTGATTACGGCCTCCTCACCATGTCGGAGATGGCTGACAATGCGGGCCGTATCGCCGCGGCCGTCGATGTGCCGGTCATTGCCGACGCCGATACGGGCTACGGCAACGAACTCAACGCGACGCGCACGGTACGGGAATACGAGTGGAGGGGCGTTGCCGGTCTTCACATCGAGGATCAAGGCTTCCCGAAAAAGTGCGGTCATCTCGACGATAAGACGGTGGTGTCGCTCGACGAATATCTGGCGAAAATCCGGGCGGCAGTGGCGGCAAAACGCGATCCGGATTTCTTCATCATCGCGCGCACAGACAGCCGCGCGGTGCTCGGCTTTGCGGAAGCGGTCCGGCGGGCCAACGCGGCGCTTGCGGCGGGCGCCGACATGGCTTTCGTGGAGGCGCCCCAGACCCTGGAAGAGGTCGCAGCTGTGCCGCGTCTCGTCAATGGCCCGTGTCTTCTCAACGTGGTTTGGCGCGGCAAGACCCCGGAACTGCCATTCGATGATGTCGAACGCATGGGCTATCGGCTGGCGATCGTGCCGGGCATGCTGTTCAAGGCCGTTATCGGGGTCTGCGACGCTACGCTGTCGGACCTGCGCCGTAGCGGCCGCCACCCGGTTCCGGTGCACAGCATGACGGTGCGGGAGGCGTTCCGGCGCGTCGGCGCCGACGAGTGGGATAGGATCAGGGAACGCTTCGTTGCGGTCAAGTCTCCACCAGCCGCGGCGGCGGAGTAGGTGGCTTCAGTGGCCCCGCCGGCAACGTTGTTCGACAAGATCTGGACGTCGCATGCCATCCTGGTTCGCCCCGATGGCGCTACGCTGGTACACGTCGATCGGCATTTCGTCCACGACGGCTCGGGCAATGCGTTTCGGATGCTGAAGGAGAAAGGCCTGCCGGTGCGGCGGCCAGACCGCACCTTCGCGACGCCCGATCACTACGTTTCGACGCTGAGCCACGATCTTGCTTCCGTCAGCGAGCCGCACCGCCGCAGCGTGGTCGCAGAGCTGGAGGCCAATGCTAAGGCTGCGGACCTGACACTGTTCGGGCTCGGCGATCGGCGGCAAGGAATCGTGCATGTCGTCGGGCCGGAGCAGGGGCTCAGCCAGCCTGGCATGGTGATCGTGTGCGGCGACAGTCATACCGCGACCCACGGCGCGCTCGGCGCGCTGTCGTTCGGCATCGGCGCCTCCGAGGTCGGTCACGTGCTGGCAACCCAGACCCTGTGGCAGCGCAAGCCCAAGAATATGCAGATCGTGGTCGACGGCACGCTCGGCCCCGGTGTGCATGCCAAGGACGTAATCCTTGCGATCATCGCCCGAATCGGCGCCGCCGGCGGTGTGGGCCACGTCGTCGAGTATGCCGGCTCGACCATCCGGGCGATGGGAATAGAAGCCCGGTTGACGGTCTGCAACATGTCGATCGAGGCCGGCGCCCGCGCCGGCATGGTGGCGCCCGACGACACCACCTTTGCGTATTTGCACGGCCGGCCCTACGCGCCCAAGGGCGCCGAGTGGGACGCGGCATTGGCCTATTGGGCCTCGCTGCGTTCCGACACGGACGCGCAATTCGATCGAAAGATGCACCTTGATGCGGCGGACATCGCCCCCATGGTGACCTGGGGGACGAGCCCTGAGGCGGCGGCTTCGATCACCGCGCGTGTTCCCGATCCCGCCAGCGCAACCGATGCGGCGCGGCGCGACAGCATGCAACGTGCTTTGGCCTATATGGACTTGCGGCCCGGGACGCTGCTCACCGAAATCGCCATCGACCGGGTGTTCATTGGCTCCTGCACGAACAGCCGGATCGAGGATCTGCGCGCCGCCGCCAAGGTGCTCGACGGCCGCCGCGCGGTCGTTCCGGCCTGGGCGGTGCCGGGCTCGGGCCTGGTGAAGCTGCAGGCCGAGACAGAGGGCCTCGATGGCATCTTCAGGCGCGCCGGTTTCGAATGGCGCCAATCGGGCTGCTCGATGTGTGTCGGGATGAATGGTGACCTGGTCGCCCCCGGCGAACGCTGTGCCTCGACGTCCAACCGCAATTTCGTCGGCCGTCAGGGCAAGGGCGTCCGTACCCATCTGATGAGCCCGGCGATGGCGGCGGCGGCCGCCATCACGGGCAAGCTCACCGATGTCCGTCAAATCCCGATGAGTCCGTAATGGAACCTTTTCGTTGCCTTGACGCTGCGGCGGTGCCGCTTGGCGTGGCCAACATCGACACCGACCAGATCATCCCGGCGCGTTTCCTGTGGCGCAAGCGCCGCGACGGCTTCGGACATTTGCTGTTCCACGATCTTCGCTTCAACGACAGCGGCGCGCCAAACCCTGATTTCGTGCTCAACCGGGATGCCTACCGGGATGCCCGCATTCTGGTCGCCGACCGCAATTTCGGCTGTGGCTCGTCGCGCGAGCATGCCGTGTGGGCGCTCTGCGATTACGGCATCCGCGCCGTGGTGGCGCCGAGCTTCGGCGACATCTTTTTCAACAACAGCTTCCAGAATGGCTTGCTGCCGGTGGTGTTGCCCGCCGAGCGGGTTGCCGCACTGCGCGGCGTGTTGGAGCAGTCGCCCGCAACCGCCCTCGCCATCGATCTCGACGCACAGACGGTGACCGCACCTGACGGCATCGCCGACCGGTTTGAAATCGATCCGTTCCGCAAGGAGTGCCTGCTGGCCGGTACGGACGATATCTCGTTTACGCTCGGCTACCGCGACCGCATTGCCGAATTCGAGAATGCCTATGAAGCCAAGGTTCGTTGGCTGTAGAGGGGCAACAATCGTCGCGCCGGCAACAGGGAGCACGGGATGAGGCGGCGGACCTTCATCAGTCTGGCGGGTGGTGCGCTCGCGGCGCTGCGCGCGCCGCGCACCGCCGTCGCGCAGGCCTACCCCACCCGGCCGGTGATCCTGGTCATCCCGTTTCCGCCCGGCGGTGGCAATGACGCACTCGGCCGCATGGTAGCCGACAAAATGAGCAAATCGCTGAACCAGCAGATCGTGGTGGAAAATCGCGGCGGCGCTGGCGGCACCATTGCGACGCGGGCGGTCGCCCGCAGCGCGCCCGACGGTTACACTATCCTGCTTGCCTACACCGGAACGCTTGCGATCAATCCGAGCCTCTATGCCAATCCGGGATACGATCCGCGCAGGGATTTTGCCCCGATTGGGCTGATCGCCGGACTGCCGAGCGTGCTGGTGGTGCATCCAATGCTGCCGGTCCGCTCGGTTGCGGAATTGATCGCATTCGCCAAGGCGCGGCCGGGCCGCATCGACTACGCGTTCGTGCCCGGCACCGTGGGACACATCACCACCGAGCTGTTCGCCAACACCGCCGGAATCGATTTCACGCGCATCCCCTATAAAGGCAACGGCCCCGCCATGACGGATCTCCTCGGCGGGCACGTGGCGATGATGTTTCTGTCGATTCTGCCCGTGCTGGAGCACGTGCGGGCCGGCACGTTGAACGCGCTCGCGGTGACAAGTGCGGCGCGCTCGGCCCTGCTCCCCGAGGTGCCGACGATTGCGCAAGCCGGCCTCCCGGGCTTTTCTGCCGTCATTCACTACGGGCTGTTGGCGCCGCTCGGGACCCCGCGCGACGTCATCGGCGAGTTGAACATGGCCCTCAGGGACGCACTTTCGGCGGATGACGTGCGGGCGCGGCTCGCCGCCGAAGGCGCGGTGCCGCTGCCGGGTACGCCCGCCGACTATGCGGCCGATATCGAGGCTGAGGAGACCAGGTGGGGCGCGCTGGTGCGCAAGCTCAATCTGAAGGTCGAATGAAAATTGCCGTGGTGGGCGGAGGTGCGGGAGGCGCTGCGGCAGTTGCAGAGCTCGTATCGGCTGGTCATGAAGTGAGGTTGTGGACCCGCTCTCAACAGACGCTTGCCCCTTTTCAGGAACAAGGCGGCGTTGCTTTCGACGGCGTCATGGGATGCGGCCTGGCAAAGCCGAGCCTGATGACGTGCGATCTGGCGGCAGCGACGGATGGAACCGCCGTGGTGGTGATCTGCGTGCCGACCCAGGCGCACAAAGACGTTGCCGACGCCCTGGCGCGAATCCGATCGAGCGTGCCGCTCGTGCTCAATCCCGGTCACACAGGTGGTGCGCTGGAAGTCCGACAAAGGTTCATCAGCAATGAACGTGAACCGCCGCCGATCGCCGAGTTTTCCACATTGACCTACGTGGCGCGCAAGTACACCCAGACGCGTGTGACCATCACCGGCAAAGCAAAAACCGTACGCGTCGCGGCAATGCCCGGTGGTGAGAAGGCCGCAGAATTGGCCAAGCAGCTTTTCCCGGCCGCCAAGCCCGCCGCCGACGTTTTGGCCTGCGACCTTGCCAATGTGAACATGGTCCTGCATGTCCCCGGCGCGGTCCTTGGCGCCGCCTGGGTGGAAGCGACCGGCGGCGACTTCACTTTCTATGTCCAGGCCATGACGGGAGGCGTCGCGCGTGTTATGCGCGCGTTGGATGACGAGCGACGGTCGGTCGCCCGCGTCTTCAATCATGACTTGCCCGCGTTAACGGCGGAAATGCAGGCCATCGGTACGGTGGAGCAATCGACCACGGACATCGATGATTTTGTTTCCGCGATTTCATCCGGGGCGGCCAACCGGCGCATCAAGGCTCCGAATTCTCTGCAACACCGCTATTATCGAGAGGACTTCTGCTATGGGCTCGTGCCTTTCACCGTCCTCGCTGGGATTGGCGGCGTCAACGTTCCCGTCGCAAAGTCGCTGCTGCAGATTGGTCAAGTGTTGCTCGGCTTCGATCTGGCGTCCGCGGGGCGGACCGCAGAGCGAATGGGCATCGCAGGTTTGGATCGCGGCGGCCTGTTGAGACTTGTTGGAGCACCATGTCATGACGGCTGAAGCGCCGGCGATTGATTGGAAGAGCTTGCGCATCGGGATGCTCGGCGGCGATCGGCGCGAGCAGGAAATCGCCCGGCGGGCAGCTGCCACCGGCGCCGACGTGCGGGCGCATGGCTTTCCATGGCCGGAGGGCGGCATTGCCGGGGTCGTGTATCTGAGCGATCCGGCCGCCGTGCTTGATAACGCGAAATTCGCGCTGTTTCCGATCCCCGGGATATCGGCGACGGGAGCATTGTTTGCGCCGGCAGCCGAAAAGCCCATTATCCCCGACCGGGCGCTGCTATCGCGAATGGCGGCGCCCGCCCACATCATTCTCGGCTGGGCCGATCAAAACCTGAAAATGCATGCTGATGCACTATCGATCAAATTGCATGAATATGAGTGGGACCGCGGCTTGATGCTGCATCGCACGCCCGCAATCGTCGAAGGTCTTTTGAAGATTGTCATCGAAAACACCGATATCACCATACATGGCGCAAATGCCTGTGTGGTCGGACAGGGCACGATTGGCGCGGTGCTGACGCGCTACCTCGTCGCAGTCGGTGCACGCACCGCCGTCGTCGCAAGAAATCCCGAACAGCGGGCCGCAGCGTTCGTCGCCGGGGCGACGCCGCACCGATTCGAAGAACTGCCTGATATTGCCTCTCGCCTTGACTTGCTGTTGTCGACGGTCCCGGCCCGCGTCGTCGGCGAGACTGTATTGTCTCATCTCAAGGGATCGGCACTGATCGTAGATTTGGCGGCGCCGCCTGGCGGCGTCGATTTCGGTTGTGCAAAGCGGCTCGGCCTGAAGGCTATCTGGGGTCGCGGATTGGGCAGCCGCGCACCGGTGACGGTCGGCGCAAGCCAATGGGGCGGCATTCGCGAGCGGATTGAGAAAATAGTGCTGGAGGAACGGTAAATGCCTGTCGTAACGGTACAGATGTGGACGGGGCGGACGCCGATGCAGAAAAAGGCGCTGGTCCGTGCGATCACGGATGCGATGGTCGAGCATGCCGGCGCAAAGCCGACGAACCTGCACGTCATCATCCAGGAGGTGCCGAAGGAAAACTGGGCTCTCGCCGGTCTCATGGGCGACGAAAGGAAAGATTAGGATGTCCGCCAACAGCGACGCGCGGGCGACCGGGTTCGCTCACATGCTCTTGAAGGTCGCCGACATCAACCGGTCAGAGCGCTTCTATGTTGAGCTGCTGGGGTTCAAGGTTCGGCCTGCGAAGCCACTTGCGGACGGACGGCCGTTCGTGCCCTTCGAGCAGGGAATCGCCCTCACCACAGGGGGGGCGAACGGCTCGCCGCAGATTGACCACATCGCGTTCAGGGCGAAGAATGTCGCAGCGATCGCCGCGCACCTCAAGTCAGCCGGTGTGAAATTCGTCCGTGACCTGCACGATGGAATTTACGGACTGACCATTTACGTCCTGGACCCGGACGGCACGATGATCGAACTCTACGAGGAAGGCGCTAAAATGGCGTAGCACGAAGGGGTTAGAAGCCCCGTGGCCCGAAAACTTTTATGCCGAGCTTGTTCTCCAGGGCGCGGCCGAAGCGATACTTCATCTCCGGCCCCTCGTAATTCGCCGGCGGCGCCCGTTGGTAGTCGGGCTCCGCTTCGACGCGCAACCGAACGAAATATGGGCCCTGCGCGGCGACGATGTCCGGCATGATGCGATCAAGTTCGGCGACATCGTCAACCGTGACGGCTTGCCGGATACCGGCGGCGCGTGCCATTGCGGTGTAATCCACACCTGCCTGATTGACCATCGGCATCGTTTCGACTGTCTGGTAGCACTCGTTGTCGACGACGAAATGCTTGAGGTTTTTTGGCTGTTGCCCGGCCTCGGTGATCAAGCATCCAGCGTTCATGCATAACGACCCGTCGCTGTTGAGCACCCAGACCGGAGCGCGAGGGATCGATAACGCGAGGCCGAGAGCAAAGCTCGCGGCGAAACCCATGCCGCCGTGCATGTAGAACGAATCTTCGCTGCGCGTGACCGCCCACCATTCATTGGCCGCCATGCCGAGCGCACAGACCACGACCGCGTCGCCGCGGTGTCTCGCCAGAACTTTCATGCATTCGTTGGTCTTCACGCTGCGGTTCCCAGCAGCCTCTTGGTCAGGAACAGGACGAAGGGCCGTTTCTGCAAGCGATGCCATTCATAGGCGTTGGGTATATCGTCGATCTCCTCTTGCTTGTCGATAACCTTGTAGGGATAATCGTAGGCCTGCAGCAACGGGATGGTCCGGCGACCTTGCACCTCCTGATAGACCTTGTGATCGTCGATGGAGCCGCGGCCGCTGACAATACAGAATACCGGGATGGCGTGGCGCAGGCATAGCGTCGCCATTTCGCCCGTGCAGGTCAGTAGCCCCGTGTTGCCGAAGATCGCGACCGCTCGCACGCCGCCGAAGAAAGCGCCGGCGCAGATGGCAATGGTCTCAGCCTCGCGGCACACCGGCACATGGTGAATCTGATTGTCCTTGGAAATGCGGCGAATGAGGGTGTTGACCCAATCGTCCGGCAGACTGGCAGCCAAGCTTACACCGGCTTTGACCAGCTGGGCGTGGATTTTGTCGTTGACGTCCATGTGCTGTTTTTCCGAAAGGGATTGCCGATAAGTTATGGACAAGCGGCGCTGCTTGCGTCAAGCGGGTGCTGGGACCAAAGGAGCTCGCGGATATTTTGGTGAAGCCCCATAGCGCTTCGCTTTGCCCACCGGCAAGCAAGTCCATGCGATGTAAAGTCCCTCTAGCGCCACCGGTGCCGGAAGACTGAGCACGGGAGTCGAGCGGAGCAATTCTTCGCGGACGAATAGTTTGTCAGTGGCTCAACGCCGGGCTCGGTCAGCCTTTGCCCAACATCAAGGCATCGTCGCTCATCGCAGCAACGGCTTAAGAAGATGGTTCCGGGGTCCGGAGCCCGGCCCGCCAAATTGCACGGTGATCAGCGCGGCGACGAGTTTGGAGCGGCGATCACCGCAATCGTGCCATCGTGGGGCATGGCAAATTGGTGTCGCGGCGAACGGCGTGCAGCCGTCAGGCTGGCATCAGCAAGATCGACGCACGTGATCGGCCCACCGCCGCCGGCGTGGTTTTCAATGATGATGTTGCCCACTCGCTGCTTCGCCGTCTCGAGACCAGCCGTGCCGCGATGTCCGCCACGCCGCTGCCGACCTCGGTACAACAAGGCGAATCGGCTGCTTTGGATAATAGCCGCCGCCACAACGGGAGGAGGCGCGCGGCCGACGGCATCGCCGCCTTGGTGGATCGCCGTCATCCCCGGTTCTGATTGGCTTCCGGCGACATGCGCTGCGGCCCTCCCGGCCTGCCGGTTGACAGACCGCCTGGCGGCTCACCGGCCCTTCACGCTACGATCAGCAACGCATCGCTGTCGAGATAGTCGGAGAGAATTTCGCAGCCGCCCTGCGTCACCACCACCATATCCTTGTTCTGCATGCCAAAGCCAAATCCGGTCTCATAAATGAGCGGTTCGATACCGAGCACCATTCCGGTCTCGAGGGCTTGATCCTGGGTCGGGCCGAGATAAGGGTCTTCATGGAGGTGCAGGCCGATGCCGTGGCCGACGAATGAGATCGGAGGCAAGCCCAGCTCGGCGAGCTTGTTGCGATAGAGCTCATAAATCTTCCTGGTCGATGCGCCGGGCCTAATCACCTCCAGGAGGAGGTGCTTGCACTCGGTCAGCTTGGCCCAAATGCGCTCAGCCTGCGGCGGCGCGGCGCCGATGGCCGCCGTGCGGCAGACGCCGGCGTGATAACCGGCGATCATCGGGAAGATCTCGACGCGGCAGACGTCGCCCTTTTTTAGCACGCGCTCCGTCGGGCCGACGTTGGGAAACACGCTGCGTTCGCCAGTCGCCACGATCATGAGCTTGAAATATTCCGCGCCATGCTGGTAAACGCCGCGTGTCAACGCCGCGGCGATATCCGTCTCGCCCGCTCCGGCGCCGACCGCGCGGTAGGCTTCAGTAATTGATCGGTCTGCGATCCGCGACAGACGGCGCAGGATTTCGATCTCGGCCGGCGTTTTGATCTCGCGCAGTCGCGACAGGAGGCGCTGCGCCGGGATGAAATGTGCAAGGGGCAATAATTGATGAAGCGCCGCGAAATCGGCGGCCGGAAGATAATCCGTCTCGATTGCGATGCGCGAAGCTCCAAGCCGACGCTGGTTGAGCAAGTCGGCAAGCACCGCCATTGCGTCAAATTGAAATTCGCGCCATACGGCAATTTCGGTGCCGGGCGGAGCCTTGGCGCGAATCGTGGTGTGCTCCATATCTACGCTGACGAGTGAGGTCTGCCCGTCGGCGGTGACGAGCGCCATCGCGTGGCGCCAGCGCATCAGAGGCTGCGTCGGCGACAGAAACCCCGTGATGTAGGCGAAATTTTCCGGCGAAATGGCGACGGTCGCGTCGAGTCCCGCTTCGCGCATGGCGCGGACGAGCCGGGCGATCACATCCTGGCGCATCGGGCTATCCGATCTTGACGGTCTCAATCGTGTAATGATCAATTTTCGCCTCATCGGCTGGAATGCCCATGCCGACGCCGGACGGAAGATCGATCGCGCCGTCAACCAAGCGCATCGCGTGCGCAATCAGATCGTCCTTATAATAGATGCCGGCGACGTTGCCAGGGGACTGCGCCTGTGCCGGAGTCGACACCGGCACGACGCACGACAGCACGATGGGCGCCGCTGCGGCAGCAAGTTGGAGATTGGCGAGGTTTCCAATGCCGGTTTCGACCGAGCCGTTGACGTTGCAGATGATGCCTGCCGCCCGCGCGACCGCCGCCACCTCGATGGCGCGATAGAGGCCACCGGGCTTGGTGGTGTAGATCGAAACCATCTGCGCGGCGCGTCTTTCGGCGATCTGAATGACGTCGTGGGCGTTCCAGGCGCTCTCATCAGCCATCACCGGCACGTCGATCGCGCGCGCGACTTGCGCCAATCGCTCGATGCCTTCCACAGGCTGCTCGAAATAAACGAGATTGCTGGGCTCCATGCGTCGAAACGTCCGAACCGCCTCGCCGACCGTGCGGTAGCCGCAATTTGCATCGACGCAGAGCGCAATCTGAGGACCGACTGTTTCGCGCACCCGGCGGACCATTTCGACGTCGCGATCGGGCTCGACGCCGACTTTGATCTTGATGGTGCGAATACCTTCGCGCGTCGCCTGCACCGCCTCGCGTTCGGCGTCCTCAAAGCCGATCAGACCGATGGAGTGTGTGACGGGAATCCTTCGGCGGAGCGCTCCGCCAAGCAGCCGATGCACGGGAAGACCGCACTGCTTTCCGGCCAGGTCATAGCTGGCCAACTCAAGGGCTGCCTTGGCATACGGAAAACCCTTGATCGCCCGGCTCATCCTGTCGTGAATTTCGGCTATTTCGCCGGGTATGCAGCCGCGAATAGCGGGCGCAAGATACTGCGATGTCACGCTGATGGTTGTGCCGGGGGTTTCGCCGAAATAGCGACCGAAGTCCCCGCCCCAATCCTTAAGGACAGGCGCTTCTCCCCAGCCGACCAGGCCATCCTCATCCGCGACTTTGACAAGAACGTAGCCGCCGATTGGCTCCGTCAAGCCTGTCCATTTGTGCTGGCGGCGGAGGGGAAGCGAGACACGGCGCAACTCGGCCGACGCAATGGGGGATTCCGCCATTTTCGCCGACGTTCACCAGCGTCCGCGCCAGCGCCGGTAACCCCAGCCACGCCCGCCGATAAGGCGCAGCACGAACAGCAGCACGATTGCCCCGATAACCGCGTTGGCAGTCAGGGCAACAATCCCGCTACCGAGATGAATGTTCAACCGGGGCAACAGCCAATCACCGATCAGGGCGCCCAACAAGCCGACAATCACATCACCGATCAGCCCGAAGCCAGAGCCTTGCATCACCTGGCCTGCCAGCCAGCCGGACACGAGCCCGATCAGAATAATAACCACGAGGCTCTCATTCGATAGATGCATGGTTTTTTCCTTGCATTGCCGACGTCGTTAGCGCCACTCGAGCACCAGCGGCCGCCGCGTCCTTGCGGCCGGAAAACCACCGACCCCCTGAGGATCCGCCCAGATTTCCCTTGCGTCCTTGCCCGTCATCCGCTTAAAGCGCGCTCCGATCAAATCGTATCATCTCTGCGCCGTTGTGCCCATCCCGTTCGTGACCGCCCGACCTTCTGAACGCGCTGTTGCCTGTACGGGATTTCGTGAGTGACCGGACCGGGAGGCTGCTGCGCGATGACCGTCAAGCTCGCCGAGAATTTCCGTGCCGTATTCTATGCGCCGTTCTATGCCATGCACGCGCTCGGCTTGTATGCCCGCGAGGGCGTGGAGGTCGATCTCATCGAGATGCCCGCGCCCGCAGCGGCTCAATCGGCTCTTCTCGACGGCACGATTGATCTATCCTGGGGTGGGCCGATGCGGGTGATGAAGGCGCGCGACATCGACCCGAACTCGCCGCTCGTGTGCTTTTGCGAAGTCGTTGCGCGCGATCCGTTCTTTGTGGTCGGCAGAGGGGATCTTCAAGAGTTCCGGCTTGCCGATCTGGCGCGGTTGAGATTCGCGACCGTTTCAGAGGTGCCGACGCCGTGGCTTTGCCTGCAGCAGGATCTCCGCGAGGTGGGCGTCGATCCTGAGCGGCTCGAGCGTGTAGCCAACCGGACCATGGCCGAGAATCTCGACGCCCTGAGTCATGGGGATATTGAGGCGGCGCAGATGTTCGAGCCTTATGCTTCGATGGCGCTCAAATCCGCCAGCGGCAAAATCTGCTATGCCGCGAGCACCCGCGGACCCACCGTTTATACGACGTTCTTGGCAACCCGTCACAGCATCGACCGCAACCGCGCGGCGTTTGCCGGAATGATGCGGGCCGTTCGCCGCATGCAGTGCTGGCTCGCCGAGCACGGTTCGGAGGAACTGGCCGCCGTCGTCGCGCCGTTCTACCCGGACGTGGCGAGCGATGTTTTGCAAAACGCGCTCCAGCGCTACCACCAAGCTGGGATTTGGGCGCAATCTCCCGAAGTATCGCGGGAAGGCTTCGCACGGTTGGCGGCAAGCCTCCGTTCGGGTGGCTTTATCTCGCAAATTCATGCCTACGAGGATTGCGTCGATCAAAGCCTGTGGTAAAGCAAGTGTTCACGATGATGCTCTCAGTCGAGCAAAACCCGCCAAAAAAAGCGCCATGAAATCGGCGGAAACGCTTCGCGTCGTGGGCGAATGCTTGCAGCGTTTGTGCCGGACTTTTTTGCCCGGCGGACGGATCGTGTCGGGCCCTGCACTGACGCAACAACTGCATAATCCAACCACGGACGAGTTTTACGCGGCAATTCCACTAATGTTCGCAATGCCGAAAGCTGGAAAGCTGAGATTTAACCCTCAGAAGCCGTAGTGCGAACAACAGATCATCGCCCCGACTAATGTGCTCCGGCCGCCAGCTGCTTAACGGGCGAGCTCTCTTGGGTCGACAACCGGGCCTGGACCGTGAGGCCCGAAGCGATGGAAGTAGTTCCTCTCAGTATAGCGAAGCGACCGTCTTGGCCGCTTCTGGACCGATTTTGGAGGTCTTTTGCCACGCTTTACCTTATCGGGCGATTATGGATAATACCTAGTGCTTCCGATATCGGTCATTCGACTTGCGCCTGTCCGGCGGCCAGGCCTTGAACTTGAATTGTGCCGCGCGCTACAGTAGCAGCGTTTCCCCAAGGCAAAGTTGTCCTTCGTCAGGCACGATGCCGACAAAAGGCTGCGGGTCAGCACCCGGAGCGTTAGGCTGCGGCAAATGTGCTCCTGGGAAAACATCGGCGTGAAAGCTAAAAATTTAGTCATCAATTGCGGGCTCGTGATGAGGAAATCCTTCGCTGTGATTTTGCCTCAAAGGCCCACTACGCTTGCAAGGTTGGCGGCGCCCGCGACATCGATCCGCAAGCGCACTACCGATGCTCGCCGCGCAATACGCGAGACGATTGAGGATCGGGCCGGCCTTTGCGCATGGAGGGATCGTGTGCGCCGCGAATTCAAGCCGGCGGAATGGCGTGAGGCGGCCCGCGCGGTCTTGCAAGGCCTTGATACGACTGAGGAGGCGTTGAACGCGGCGGCACCGGAATTGCGGCGCCGCGCATGAACATCTGCACCCAGTCCTCACCTCCACACGATAGGGACGGAATTCTTGCACAGTTGCGGCCCCGCATCGTTGTGGATGGACTCTTTTTTCAGCACCAGTCGTCGGGGATTGCCCGGGTCTGGACCGCATTGCTGGAAGAATGGGCGAAATCAGGTTTCATCCGGCATATCATCTTCCTCGATCGCGGCGGCACGCCGCAAATCCCTGGGCTTCGTAGTGAACGCATCCACGCGCACGACTATGCGCGTACGGGCGCTGATAGTCTCGCACTAGAACGGGTCTGCCGGCAACTTGACGCCGATTTATTTGTCTCGACCTATTACACGACCCCGACTGCGACCCCGTCGCTCTTTTTCGGCTACGACATGATCCCGGAAATGATCGGGGCCGACTTGTCGCGGGAAGCATGGCGTGAGAAGCGGCGCGCTATCTTGCACGCCGCGGCTCGTCTTATGATCTCCGAGAACTCGGCGCGCGATCTTGAGCGCATTTATGGGCTGCCCCGTGCCAGCACTCGGGTGGCCCATTGCGGCGTGTGGCGCAGCTTCTTTCGGCCGTCCCCGAAAGAGGTGGC
>JASHRR010001443.1 GCA_030037185.1 Xanthobacteraceae bacterium
CGCAAACTGTCGCTCTTCCTACGCTCGCGCTGGTTCAAACCGCCGTTCTATGGCCCCGGAATGGCGGGATTAATGTACGACGCCGCAACCGCAATGGGTGATTCGAAAACGCCGACCGCTTCGCTCCTGCCGACCGGGCAGGGCCTCGATTTGTTCGTGACCCTCACCGATTACTATGGCTACCATCAGCTGTTGCCGATTCACGACCCTCCCTTTGTCTATGAACTCGAACATCGCCATGTGCTGCATTTTATGTATCGCCGCCGGCCAGGCGGTGAGGTCGAGAGCGACTTCGATCTCGAAAACCTGCCGGCGCTTGCGTTCGCGGCACGTGCGACTTCCTCGTTCCCCGGCGTGTTTCCGCCGGCGCAGCTTGTGGAGATCGATGAGGTGCTGGCAAGGCGCGGCGTAAAGTGGCTGCGCCGGAAACAGTTCATCATGCGCAATTTCGAACGTTATCTCAGGGCGAATGTTGATCCCGCCACCGCCTCATTCATTGACGGCGCCGTACTCAACAACCGTCCGTTCCGGGAAGCAATTTCGGCGATCCACGGCCGCCCCGCCTATCGCGACATCGACCGCAGGCTAGTCTATATCGATGCCAATCCGGCAGCGGTGGAGTCCGGCACTTACAGCAAGCCGCCGGGTTTTTTCTCGACGCTGAAGGGAGCGCTTTCGGACCTGCCCTCCGCCCAGCCGATCGCCAACGAACTGGCGTGGCTGATCAACCTCAACGCCGAGGTGCGGGGGATCAAATCGATCATCGAAGGCGCCCGACCCCACGTCAATGAACTCGTTGGTGACATTATCGACAAGCCGCTTGATCGGCGGTTTACAGCCGATGACATCCGCGGCTGGCGCGAGGAGGTTAATGCACGCGTCGCCCGGGAAGCAGGCTTTGCTCACGAGGGCTATGCGCGCTTGAAACTTGCATCGGTGCGCCAGTTTGTCGCCCGCATGTTGGTGAAGGTCGGGGGTACGCCTGCGAACTCGCCGCCTGCCCGCGCGATCGAGGAAGTTGTCAACGCCTGGGCGGTCCATCGTGGCATCGTCTACCAGAAGGCCGAGAGCGAGGTGCTCATGCGTGAAAGCGCAGAGGTGCCGCAGCTGCCGCCCTGGGTCGAATTTCTCCTCACCTTCGATGTCGATTATCGAAAACGCCGGTTGCATTTCCTGATCGAGGGTCAAAATCGAATCTATCGGCTGCTCGACGAGGAGCGGTTTCCAGGGCTCGATCCCGTGGTCGTCGACCGGCTTAAGCGGGAGTTCTATCTCCGGCTTGATGTCCTGCACCAGCGCGAGGAAGTAAAGGCCTTTAGCCCCGCAGTCCATTCACTGGTGGCAAAACTATTCCCGGACGAAGTCCCAGCAGCAAAGATCAGAGATATCGCATCTGATGCGCGCCAATTCATCGCCAGTGATAATGTCGGGAACCTCGACCGGCTGGTGCAGGCGTTAGGTGAGGAAATCAATCTTTATGCCAGCACGCGTGATGTCGACGAACTCTTGGCCTCGCTCGACCCTGCCGAGTGGCACGCGGACGCCCGTCGCGAGGTCTTGGTCAATTATCTCGGCTTTCCGTTCTGGGATGTGCTCACTTTCTCGGTTACGACAGGGCGGGAGGCTGGCGAACTGCACGAGATTCTTGTCGATCGCATCAGCCCACAGGAGGTCCACACGCTCAAGGGCTTCGAAGGCGTGCAAAGCCTGAAAGGAACCGGCTTCGACAATTTCGCAGGATTCTTTTCCCGGCGCTACCGTGAGAACGATTACCTGCTCGGCCGGCTCCATGCGCTCGACCGCCTCATGGACATGGTCTGCGACGCGGCCGGAGCCGGCGTGCAGTACGACGGAATCGACGTGCTCGGGCTGAAGCGACAGGCGTTTGAACGTATCTTGAACGCCGAGGAATCTCGTCTGCTTCACAGCAAGGACCTGATCGCCGGGCTCAGGCGCTGCGTTGCAGACATCGGGAGGCGTTGACCGCGACTCTGCCCGAGCCCGCTTTGAGCATTGTCCGAGTGGCCAAATAGTCAGCGGTCTCGGGACGGAAGGATGCGCGCGGCGCGGGCAGAAGGCCACATCTCCTCCAAGGCTCCGCGCGTCCATTTCGCGAAGGATATGGACAGTTGTCCCCACCAGATACCGGCATACAAGGCCTATCTTGTACCCGGCGACCGCTTCATCATCACCAAGTGGCGTGACGCATTGATATGCGCGATCTATTTTCTATACCAAGGGAAACGGCAGAATCGACTGGCAGCCCGCCGACCCCGTGGCATACGAGATGGCGGCACCAATCGCTTTGACCGACTGGGTTGGGAAATAGTCCTGGAAAGAGCACTACCGTGAAGCTCACATCAGCGCGGATTGCGGTCATGTTTGCTAGCAAGGGTAGCCGGCAGGCTCAGAAAATTCCTGCATGCTTCAGGACTGAACTTTTTCAGAAGTCGACCTATCCATACCTGGCGCCCTATCACGGAGGCGACCGACACCACGCCGGGCGGATGCGCGCGACCGCATGAGGGCCCCTCCTGCACGCCAGCGGCGATCTGATTGCGCCGCATCTCGCTGCATTGCATGGCTCGCAAAGCAAGCTCGCCAAGGACACGGTCGTCACCGAACTGTCCGGCGAAGTGACTCCGGAGGCCGACGAATCCTGACCGGCTCGGAACCGCGTTCCCCGGCAAAGCCCAGCGCATGCAACAACTGGACCTCGAGCACGGCGGCGCCAGCCGCCCTGCCTTTTGGGCTCGAGAGCGACAGCAGGCCAGAGCTCTCGACCGCTGCCCAGCGCTTTGCCAGCGTCTTGGTGCTCATGTCGTCGGCGTGCTGTGCGCCGATAGCCATCACCCGAATACGCACCAGCGAGCGCGCCCGCGGTTCTGGCAATTGCGCGGGCGCCGGCATTTTCCAAAAACCCACGCTTGAGCCTCGATCAAAGGCCATCCGGGTACCGCATCTATTTGTGGGCGCACTTATCGGCCCGAAAGCAAAGCCATTGTCGTGCTGATGACCCGTGGTTTTCTCTCACCAAAAAGAACGGCGCGACTGTAAAGGCGCGCCGTTCTTTATATTCTCCGACGAAGTCGTGGAAGCTTACGCCACCCTTTCCGTCAGGTGCGGGAACATGGCGTGGAGCGCTTCCTGATCCATCTCGGTCTTGAACTTGTGGCGATCCTTGAGCGCGACGGCGCGCTGCGCCGCAGGCCTGGCGCTGATCTCGTCGGTCAGGCGTTTCAAGTTCTTGAACTTGTCCCACGCGCCCTCGCCGAGCACGTTGGGAACGAGCCGCGCCCACCCCCACACGTTCATGTCGACGATCGTGTAGGTATCGCCGAGCATGTATTTCTGCTTGGCGAGCCGCGCGTCGAGGATGCCGAAATGACGCTGGCCTTCGAAGGCATAGCGGTTGAGCGCATAGGGAATCTTCTCCGGCGCATAATTGCGGAAGTGCACCGACTGGCCGGCATAGGGGCCGACGCCAGAGGAGACGAAGAACATCCAGGAGAGCAGTTCGCCGCGCGCCTTGTCGGTCCTCGCCGGCAGGAATTTTCCGGTTTTTTCCGCGAGGTACATGAGGATCGCGCTAGAATCGAACACGGTGGCGTCGCCATCGACGATGGCCGGCAGCTTGGCGTTCGGATTGATCGCCAAAAAGTCCGGCTTGTGCTGCTCGCCCCTGCGGGTATCGACTGGAATCGGATCGTAGGGCAGGAGGGTCTCTTCGAGAAACAACGCGACCTTGGTCGGGTTGGGCGCGCCGCTGAAGTAGAACTTCAACATCATCTGCTTCCTTCCTCGGGTGGTTCAACACGCTGATGGCCATGACCAGTCAGAGGGACTTGGTCACAGCCAAAGCTCTTTGCAAGGTCGAATTTTTCGCCGAAACTCGGCGTTCGCCAGACCGCAGAATAGGCTGATCGTTGACCGCCAACACCATGATCGGGTCTTCAATTTTTCCCGTCGCGACCTCCTGCGCCTCCCATTCCAGCTGCTTGATTGGCAGCTTGACGCCGACGATGCGGTCGCGCCTTGCGCGTGCATCCGCCAAATCCGACATTGACGCCGCCGCAAGACGTTTGGATAGCCGGTTATGCCGCAACTTTTGTCGGCGGCCAACAGGAATAAATAGGCTTGCGCCGGGGCTCCAATCGCGCTTGGCAGCTCTTGTCTATCCAATCCTCTCGATCCCTGAGCGGTCATCGTCAGCCACTCTGAGGCGCTGGCAACGTATGGCCTTCCCGGCCTCCTCAGCCGTATCGATATGCTCATAGATGCGGGCGGCAGCAGGTGACGTCTACTCCTGTTGCAACCAATCCCGACGGAGTCATCAAGAAAGTGCGCGCCCATCGTGCGCCCTCCGGTCCGCGCGCCTTTGGCGAAAACAGCGGCGATGCGCTTTAGCGGGTGGGTTGGGATCGCTGACCACGGTCGCACAGACGTTGCGGATGGTCGGTGTGCAGTGCCGCTTGCGCGCCGGCCGCGGTCGGCGACAATCTGTTCAATTGGAGCGAGCGCTGAGATGAACGAGGGTCGATAGTATTGTCCGCTGCGGCTATGACGGACTGGCGCGAGGTCATGCGCGCGGCGCGGTCCAGGGCGGTCTATGTCCCGCGCGGGGGCCCTGAGCCGCTTGGGGGCGCGGCTTTTTGCTGTCCCATCTTCCCCGCTCAAGCCCATGCAAGGCACGCGGGGCTCCAACCGCGACGCGGGGCGAACTTCTAGTGGTGGCGAAGCGGTAATGCCCGTTGCGCAAAGCGGGCAGGTCGTCGCTATCAGATCGGGTCAACCGGCTACGGGAAGAGCGCGATGATGACGAAGGCAGCCTTCGCACGGTGCTGCGAGGCGGATGAATCGAGAGGTTCACAATGCGGAATCGGTGAGAGGGCCCGGAGAGTTCCCCCGCTCGGCACCCTCGACCGTTCTGCACGATCGGCGCTGACCGAGGCTTATCCCGGATCGCTTCGGGCAGGGCGAATGCCGCTGACAGTGAAAGACCGCCAGGTGCGGACAATCGCGCCCGTTTGCCGGACGAGAGGAATTGGCGTAGCGTTTAAATTGCGAGCTGTCTCGCACGGCGACCGACATTCAAGTCGCCGCGGCGGTCAGCGTGGGACGGACCAAGGTTGGGAACTTCAATGAAACGGCGAATGGCAACCCTCTTTGCGTTGATCGTAATCGGTCTTGCTGAGCCGGCGATAGCAGCGCAGGCCCTTTCCAGGGATATCGCGGCGCGCGTCGAGGCAATTCCAATTCAAACCTTAACGATTTCCGACGAACAATTCCTGACGGGCGATGCGAACGGAAAGCCAACGACGATCGCCGGAGTGTTGCGAGTTGCGCAAGGGACCGGCCGTCTTCCGGCGGTCATTCTGGTGGCCGGATCAGGCGGCTTTAACGCGAACACGGATGTCTGGGACAGGCAGTTTGAATCGATGGGGATATCTACGTTCGCGATGGATTCATTCGCTGGACGCGGAATAGTCAGCACGGTGGCCGATCAGTC
>JASHRR010001444.1 GCA_030037185.1 Xanthobacteraceae bacterium
CCGCCGAGGCTGACAGGGTTGCCGGAGCCGCCCGTGCCATAACCGACCTGTAATCGCGCGAACGCGCCGATCTTGATGCAGGTGTCGGTTCCGGGCACATACCAGAAGCCCGCCCCATACAGGCTGCAGACCCTCAAATATTCAACCGGCTCGGCCTTCCTCGGCAGATCGGCCGCCTGCGCGGCGGCCACCGTATAGATACCCGCCGCCGATCCCAATAGAACGCACCTCACTGGTCTCATAGTACCCTCCCCATGTTGGTCCCGTGGAACGAATGTGTGTTGAACGAAACGGATAGTGTATATAACGAAAAAATTTATATTTATCTGGCTAAACAGTTTATGCTAATTTAATGCATACGCCCGATGGGAGCAATAGCTTTTTTGCGCAGCGGATTTTGTTTTCGGCGTGTGTTGCCGAAAGATCACAGAGTTAGCTAGCTCATGGTGATCTAAACGACCTTCGGTTCCGTAGTAAAATTCCTATAATTTCAATGGGAAATTGCACAATCTGAACGTAAGTAACAGAGCTCATATGTCCTCGAAGAGGTGTATCTGCAGAAAATGATGCATTAAGATTCAATTACTTTTTAATTTAGTCTGTGCTAGTGTGGCTACAGATTGGGTCCATCCGGTCGCCGCGCGTGGATTCCAACCTCGCCAGTTGGAAGGGGGGAAAGCCCAGCGCGGCCGAGCCTTGCGTCGGGTGTTGGAACGCCTTCTAGGGGGAGGTGGGAGATGGCTTCAAAGATCGAATGCCTAAGGTGTGGCAGGGTCAGCGCCAGTTTCATTCAGGGTGTGTGTCGGTCTTGCTATATGCGCGAGTACCATCAAAGACGGTCCGCGGTGGCCGTCACACAATGTCCAAGGTGCGGCGTAGCCAGTGCTAATTTCGTTCGGGGTGTGTGCCGGTCTTGCTATATGCGCGACTACCATCAAAGACGGTCCGCGTCGGCCGTCAAAGATAAGCAACTGGTGTCCGAAACCCCTACGCGAGGTGGCAGCGAGGACCAGCGCCTTTGCGTCGAATGCGAGGCGCCGCGCATATACGCCCGTGGCCTTTGCCTAAATTGTTACATGCGCGACCGTCAGCGCCAACGCCAGCCTCTTTGCGTCGAATGCGGAGAGCCGAGCATATACTCCCGCGGCCTTTGCCGCAGTTGCTATGTCTTGGATCACCGTCAACGCCAGCGCTTTTGCGTCGAATGCGCAGCGCCGGGCGTATACGCCCGCAGCCTTTGCCAAAATTGCTACACGCGGGGCCTACGGCGCGATCATCGGATGAAGCTTTGCGTCTGTGCAGTTTGCGGCGTCTCGTTTCAGTCGGTCCGGCGCGATGCGCTCTATTGCTCTCCAAGTTGTCGCCAGAAGGCGCACCGGGCCGGCAAGGCGCAGCTTTTTTCCGAGGCCGCTGGAGACGAGCGGAATGCCGTACGGTCGGCCATCGGGGTGCAAGACCCTGCGGCTCGTATCGAAGTCCAAGCTGACGCCGTCGCCGATCTCGACCGGAGGCAAATCGGTTCTACCATCGCGGAAGCCGCCAAGGCGATTTATGGCGAGCGCAAGGTCCGCCAACTGCTCGCCGGCGAGCGTCAGCGGGAGGCCTCGACTTTGGCCGACCTGCAAGTCGCGCGCGCCACTTTGGCCGGCAATGTCGAGGCCGAGACCGCCCCTCTCCGCCAGGGCGCCAAGCCGATCGACGCCGACGCAGACAGCGAGTGGGCAATTCGATGGCTTCTCGCGCTCATGGTGCTCTGTGGTCGTCCGCCTACCATAGCCCTGACGGCCGCGGAATCGGCACGGAATGGACCGCAGAGCGACGTCGCTTTGCCCAAGATTACGGACGATGTTCTGCAGCTCGCGGATTGACCCGGTGGGTCCAACGGCCGCGCGAAGCGTCCCCAGCCTCCCAACCGGCCGATCGTCCGCACGGAGTCGTCGGCCTTCCGCTCGGCGACCCCTTCAGACACCTTTAGTTTTCGTTCACGCAGCCCAGGAGATGCCGTGCACCCATTCCATTCACCGCTGCCAGGATATCATCGCCGGCACATTGCGTGTGCGGCGGCCGACCTACGCCAAAAGCGCACGCATGTTCTCAACTCTTGTTGAGGATAATAAGCGGCGGAAGTCCGGGGAAAAACCAGAGCAGGTCGGGCATCTAGTTATAGTGATTTTTCAACGCCTTGTGAGAAGACGGGAAAACACCAGAGAAGCAAAATGAGTGGAGCCGAGGGGATTTGAACCCCTGACCTCCGCAGTGCGATTGCGGCGCTCTCCCAACTGAGCTACGGCCCCTGCCGGCCGGCCAAACGCTCTCGCGAGCCGCCGGGCGTGGCCGCCATTTACTGGCGCGATCCGGATAGTGTCAAGGATGCCGCCTGGGAACTTGTTTCGCTGCTTTTATCTCGCCACGCTTGCGCGAGAGACCTGAAAGTGCGATTACCCGTGCGTGCACGGGGTTACCCCCGTTCTGGGAACCTTCGCGGCGGCGCGGCGGCCCAGTGCAATTTGCGAACCATCTCGCGTTGGTGCATGGTGGGAGTACCTTTAGCCAGCGACCCCGCATGCCCGTTCTCAGCCGTCGCCGTTTTCTCGCTGCGTCTGCCGCCTCAGCGGCATCGGCCGGAGCCTCCGCGATTGCTGCCCCCGGCGATTTTGACGTCGTGATCATCGGGGCGGGCGCCGCCGGTATCGCGGCGGCGCGCCGGCTGGCGGGCGCACGGGCAAGAATCACCCTGATTGAAGCCTCCGACCGGGTGGGCGGACGCTGTTTCACCGAGAGCTCAACGTTTGGGGTGCCATTTGACCGCGGCGCTCACTGGATTCATGCGCCAGATCTCAATTCCGTGGTGCCGCTCGCCACCAAGTCCGGTTTTAATATCTACCCGGCTGTGCCAAGCGGGCGGGTGCGAATAGGCCGCAGATACGCACGCACCGGCGAAATGGAAGACTATCTTACCGCGACGGTGCGGGCCAATCGCGCCATCGCGGCGGCCGGTCGTGGCAGGCAGGATATCTCCTGTGCCCAGGCTTTGCCCAAAGACCTCGGCGATTGGCAGCCGACAATCGAATTCACGCTCGGCCCCTTCGGTTGCGGCAAGGATCTCGCTCAAGTGTCAGCTTTGGATTTCTCCCGATCTCTTGAGCGCAACAATGACATATTCTGCCGCGAGGGCCTGGGTGCGGTCATCGCCAAGCTCGCCGATGGCCTGCCGGTGCAGCTGGCGCGGCCAGCCTCGCATATCGATTGGAGCGAACGTAATCGCGTCGAAATCAGGACCGCGAAAGGCTACGTATATGCCCGCGCCGTCATCGTGACAGCTTCGACCGGCGTGCTGATGAGCAAGAAGCTGACGTTTGAGCCGGAACTGCCCCATCGTTACCTCGACGCGATCGAGAAGCTTGGGCTCGGCAGCTATGACCATGTCGCACTCGAATTGCCCGGAAATCCACTTGGGCTGCAGCGCGACGAACTTGTCTTCGAGAAAGCAGAGTCTCCCCGCACCGCCGCCATTCTGGCAAACATTTCCGGCACCACCTTGTGCACAATCGAAGTGGCGGGAAAATTCGGCGCCGACCTTGCAGCGTCCGGTGAGCCGGCGATGGTGTCTTTCGCGCTGGATTGGCTGACCTCGCTCTACGGCCCGGACGTCCGTCGAGCCGTCAAGACGACAAGTGCGACGCGATGGAACCACGATCCGTGGACGCTCGGTGCTTTCTCGGCCGCTGCCCCGGGCGGCCAGTGGGCGCGAGCGGCGCTCGCCGAACCCGTGCGCGACCGCATTTTTTTCGCCGGCGAGGCCGCTCACGAAACCCTTTGGGGGACAGTGGGCGGCGCTTGGGCATCCGGCGAACGCGCGGCCGACGCGGTATTGCGAAAACTCGGCCTGGCCGGCGGATTGCCTGAAGCCAAGTCCTCCGCCGCATCACGGCCGCCGCGGCGGCGATGAGTGCTCTGATCGGCGGAGCCCGGGCATCCCGCCCGCCTGTCGCCGAATTGACCACAAACAGCGGACGGAACGCAGCATCCGGGCAAACCGCGTCTTGCTCGTATCCGCTCACGCCAGGGTTCGACGCAAGCCGCCGCACGACCTACCTGATGTCTATGCCGTCGAAAGTCGGATGCAGTGCGCTCGCTGCTGTCGCCCTGCTTGCCGGCGGAACGGCGCCCGCGAACGCGGCGGCGCTGAGCGAGCTTGCGCTGCCATGGCCGTGGGCGCTGCCGTTCATCGGCCTGCTGCTGTCGATCGCTGCCCGCCCGCTTCTGACGCCGAAGTTTTGGCGCGCCCATTGCGGCAAGATCGCGTTCGTGTGGAGTGTGCTCGCCATGGCGCCGCTCGCAGCCGTGCACGGCCTCCCGGCGACGTTCACAGCGCTGTCCCACGCGATACTCGGCGAATATTTAAGCTTCATCATCATGCTTGCGGCGCTGTACGTGGTTGCGGGCGGCATCCTCGTTACCGGCAGCCTGCGCGGCACGCCGCTCGTCAATGCTGCCATCTTGGCGTTCGGCACCGTGATCGCCAGCATCCTCGGCACCACCGGAGCGGCCATGATTCTGGTCAGACCGTTGTTGCGCGCCAACTCGGCCCGGCTCCACAATGTCCATGTGGTGATATTCTTCATCTTTTTAGCAGCCAATATTGGCGGCGCGCTGTCGCCGTTCGGCGACCCGCCGCTGTTCTTCGGTTTTCTTCGCGGCGTCGATTTTATCTGGACCACCACCCATTTATGGCGGCAGACGGCCTTGACGGCTGCGCTCGTGTTTGCTGCGTTCGTTGCGATTGACATCTGGTACTACCGTCAAGATCGCCGCATCGCCGTGGTGGGCGAAAAGCCTTCCAAGGAGCCGATACGCGTCCACGGCATCGTCAACCTCGCGCTCATTGTGCTCATCGTCGGGACAATCCTGCTTTCTTCTCTGTGGAGGCCCGGCGTCGCATTCGACATCTACCACACCACGCTGGAACTTCAGGATATCTGCCGCGACGCCGCGCTTGTGGCGACAGCGGTCGCGTCACTGGTGCTGACACCCCAAGAACACCACGAGCGCAATGGCTTCACCTTCGAACCGATTCTGGAAGTCGCA
Source organism: Xanthobacteraceae bacterium (assembly GCA_030037185.1). Next base: position 5,089 of record JASHRR010001444.1, read on the forward strand.
AAGCTGTTCGCCGGCATCTTCGTCTGCGTCGCGCCGGTGACAGCGATGCTGCACATGGGTCCTGCCGGGCCGTTTTCATCGGCGATGGCGCTGGTGACCGACCAGGCCGGCGAGCCGCATAATGCCGCCTATTTCTGGCTCACCGGAATGCTGTCGGCCGTCCTCGACAACGCTCCGACCTATCTCGTGTTTTTCGACCTCGCAGGTGGAAATGCCGCCCGCCTCACCGGCGAGCTCGCCCCCACGCTCGCGGCGATTTCAATGGGGGCCGTCTACATGGGCGCACTCACCTATATCGGCAACGCGCCCAATCTGATGATTTATGCCATCGCCACCGAACGCGGCGTGAAAATGCCGAGCTTCCTCGGCTTCATGATGTGGTCGGGCGCGGTGCTGTTGCCGGTGTTCGCGGTGGTCACATATGCGTTCGCGATCCCCGCACCGTAGGATGGGTTGAGCGCAGCGTCCGCGCCGGCACGTTCAAGCCCTTTGAGTCCTCGGTGATCGTCGTGTCTCAATCGAGCCATTGGCATGCATCTTAACAAGGCGATCGTCGATCAGCGCAGACACCGTTCGCGGCGCGGGCGTCTTCAGGTAAAGCAAGTGGGTTTTGACCTGCGCCTTTCCTTGCCCAAATGCCGCGTCCTGCCGCAGCCGGATTTCCCAATCTCCGGAATCAGCGCGAATGCTCCGGATCGATCTCGGTTCGGGTACTTAGTCATCTTCTTCGCTGCCGCCGAACCTTCCCCCCGGACCACGGCGTGAACAGCGCACCTTCTGCCCGCTCTGCAATCCGGCCCACGGTTTCGAGTTTTTAAAATCGCTACTGACCTGGCATTACGGCCACCGCCTCAACCTCGAGCAGCGCGCCGTGACGCGCAAGACCCGAGATCGCAACGGCGGTGCTGGCAGGCGGCGCCGCAGGATCAATATAGCGGTCGCGCACTTCGCGAAAGATCGGCAGATGCGTCATGTCGATGAAATAATTGTTGAGCTTCACCACATGCTCGAAGCCGGCGCCGACCGCAGCGAGCGCATTCTTGAGGTTGATGAATGTCTGCTCGGCCTGAGCGCGGAAATCGCCCGGCGCTCCAACGATCTTGTTGTCGATGTCTAGGCCGAGCTGGCCCGCAATGTAGATGATTCGCCCCGGCGCCGTGGCCTCCACCACGTGCGTGTATCCGGTTGGCTTGCCGATCGTTGAGGGGTTGTGAAAGCGATGGATGGGCATCGGTGCGCTCCCTTCAAAAGTCTTACATACGGTTGGGCGACGATAGTGGCATTGTTGCGTTGCTGCTCGCAGGGCCGCCGGGCGGCCGGCACGCCCCGAGTAAAATCATCCCTCGGTGAGCTTGGCGACAACCTCCTGAGCTATCGATAGAGAAGCCGTCAGGCCCGGCGACTCGATCCCGAACAAGTGCACGAGCCGCGGCAGCCCGTGGGCAGAGGGAGTATCGATCACGAAATCAGCCGCGGGTTCGCCCTGGCCGGTCAGCTTAGGCCGGATACCGGCATAGTCCGGTGTCAGCGTGTCATCCGGAAGGCCCGGCCAGTAGGTCCTGATTGCCGGATAGAACATCGCGGCTCGATGGGGATCGACGTCAAAATCGTAACGGTCCACCCACTCGACATCGGGGCCAAACCGCATGCGGCCGGCGAGATCGAGCGTGACGTGAATGCCGAGCCCCCCCGGCACCGGCGCCGGGTAGATGAGCCGGCTGAATGCCGGGCGGCCCGTGTAGCAAAAATAATTCCCCTTGGCGAGGACGAGCCGCGGCACGCGATCTGCCGGATAGCCGCCGGTGGCGGATGCGAGCTTCTGGGCCCCATGGCCTGCCGAATTCACCACCGCATCGACTTGCAGCGATCCGGGCTGCGGCCCGCCGAAGCGAACTTCCCAACCGGCCGGCGTCAGCTCAAGCCGCTCCACCGGCGTAGCGAGCGCCAGCACTCCGCCCGCATCCTCCATATCGCCCTGCAACGCCAGCATGTAGCGATGGCTGTCGATGATCCCGGTCTCGGGCGAGTGGAATGCCGCCACACAGGCCAGCGCCGGCTCGATCCGCATCGCGTCGGTGCCGTCCAGCATGGCTAGACCCTCGACGCCGTTGCGCGTCGCCTGGGCGAACAGTTTTTCAAGCGTCGGAATGTCGGCGTCGCCCGCCGCCACGACGAGCTTGCCGAGTTTCTTGTGGGGCACACCGTGCGAGGCGCAAAATCCGTAGAGCATTCGCCGCGAACGTGCGCAGTGCCGCTCGCGAAGCGAGCCGGTTGGATAATAGATGCCGGCATGGATGACTTCGCTGTTGCGCGAGGACGTGCCGGTGCCGATGTGCGGCTCGGCCTCCGCGACGATCACTTCGTGCCCGGCGAGCGCGGCTTCGCGCGCAATCGCGAGCCCGACGATGCCGGCGCCGACGACGAGCACCTGCATGGTCAAGCGCCCTCGGCTGCGCAGGAAACCGGGTCTCCTGCCGCGATCGCACCGCCCGCCGTCACCTCGGCGTAGACCCCACAGTCGGCATGGCCGAGATTACGGAGCAGGGTTGCCGGAACGTCGAGGTCGCGGCTGCCAGTGCCGGGGTCCACATTGGTGGCGGCGCAGCGCGCGATGCGCTGGACGACCCTGGCCCGCGCTTGCGCCCCGATTGCGAGTTCCTGGCCGAGAAGATCGAATTCGCGCCAGGCGGGCCAGCCCTCCACGTAGAGGTTGCCGCGAAAGCGCAAAGGATCGACCGCATGCCCAACCATGCCTTCGACAGCGCCGACCGAAGCGAGATTGATGATCGAAACCACCTTCCTGGCGACATCGGAAAAGCTGTGGCCGCGAGCGGCGAGCAGTTTCGGCGGCCCGCGCAACTCGTCGGCACAGAAGTTCAAGAAAAATCCTTCGATAGAGGCACGGCCGGCGGGCGTACGCAGATCGCCCCGAGCGACCTCCTGGCCATTTTCCTGGATGATGAGCACGCAGGAAGCATCGTCAAAATGGGTGTCGAGACGGGCAAGCCGTTCGTTCCTCATCAACATGAGGAACCGTTGCTTTGGCAGATATCGCGGCATTGCGGGATCGAAGCCGCTGAGGCCGTTCTCGATCGCATAATGGCGGTCGCCGGTAAGCGTCTCGCCGGGCGCCAGCGCGGTCGCGGTCAACCGCTGCGGAGACAGCCCCTTCACTGGATAGCGGTAGATCGCCCGAATGGTTGCCCATGTATGCGCGTTCATCTGCTTTTCTCCGTGCCGGAAACCTCGTCCTTCAGGGCGAGGAGGCACGGCCGTTGCCTGCTGAGCACTCTGTTGCTAAGTGACTCGCACCATTGAGGTGAAGCACGACCTTTGGGACCAACCGAGCGGCGGCCTGACCACCGTAACATCGTCCTCCCCTGCAACATTCAAAAGCCCCCGCCCGGCCATAACGCCATTGAGCGACGTAGCGACGATGTGGCGACGAAGTTTTCCCGCAGCCGTTCCCGACGAGGGGAGGCCGAGAGGCATCGCGGGTTGCCGAGTAAGGCATGGGACTAGCCTCTCGTATCGGGGCGGAACGTCGTCCTCCGGTTGCGGAAATCCCCGCCCTTCAGGGCGAGGGAAGACGTTAGGAGCTTCCTAACCGTCGGGGCGGCCGGCTTCAAGCCGCGGTGATCGCCGGCTGCCGCGCGCGGTCGTTTGAAATCTCCACCCGAGCGCCTATATCTGCCCGTTATCCACACCGCCATGACTGGGCTGTCCCGGCCACCGCGTGCCCCCCCGCTACCCTGCACCGCTCGCGATAAGAATATCAGGGAGGGAGGGCAGGCTTGAAGACCGACAGCCCGCGACGAGCGCGGGTATGAGGGTGGTTTCAGAGGAACACGCGGACGCAGGACCAACCAAATGGCCGGGCACTCACAATTCAAGAACATCATGCACCGCAAGGGCCGGCAGGACGCGGCGAAGTCGAAGCTGTTCAGCAAGCTCGCCCGCGAAATCACCGTGGCGGCCAAACTCGGCGTGCCGGACCCGGCGATGAACCCGCGCCTGCGGGCCGCCACCCTGGCGGCGCGCGCCGAAAACATGTCGAAGGACTCGATCGATCGCGCGATCAAGAAGGTCCAGGGCGGCGATGCCGAGGCCTATGACGAAATCCGCTACGAGGGTTACGGGCCTGGCGGGGTCGCGGTGATTGTCGAGGTGCTGACTGACAATCGCAACCGCACCGCCTCCGACGTGCGCTCCTACTTCGCCAAGACGGGGGGCAACCTCGCCGAGACCGGGGCGGTGTCATTCATGTTCGACCATGTGGGCGTCATCGAATTTGACGCCGACGTGGCCTCCCCGGACGCCATGCTGGAAGCCGCCATCGACGCCGGCGCCGACGACGTGCTGTCGAGTGAGACCGGCCACGAAGTCTTTGCTGCGCAGGACTCGTTCGCAAATGTCGCCAAGGCGCTGGAGGCCAGGTTCGGCGAACCCCGCAAAGCCGGGCTTGTTTGGAAGCCGCAGAACTTCATCGCGATCGACGACGAAAAGGGCGAAAAGATGTTCAAGCTGATGGAGCTGCTCAACGAGCATGACGACGTGCAGAACGTCTACGCGAATTTTGAGATGTCCGACGCCCTGATGGCAAAGATGGGTGCTTAGTCCGGCGGGGGTCCGGCGCAATCCATTTTCGAAAGAGCAACCGTGACTGCTGCCCACGGCTGAAGTCCTTGCCAGCAAACCAACCGCGGGCTCCTGCTGCAGCCTGTGCAGCCCCGCAGGGCCGCCTCCTTATTCCGAACCTGCGCAAGCACCGATCGGGAAACTCAAACTTCGAGAAAGAGACGTCATCGGCAATTCGACAGCGGGCATGCGAAGCAGTGGAGGGCATGGCTGACAGGTTTTTTGAAAGTTTGAAGCACAGGCATCGCGCGTCTTATATCCCCACCAATAAATTCGGGAGATTTACGGCGCATTCTGTTAAGGGCTAGCGCAGGAACGCAATCCCGCCATAGGCGACGAGGGTCCTGCGATCTTTGGCAGCAAACCCCGAAGTTCCGACGCCGGATCGACTGACCTCTGCCGCGTGGTGCGCCATGGCCTTGTTCGCCATCGTTTACCACGAAGGTAAATAGTTCGGAGAAAGTCTATTATTCCGGAGTCTTGGCCAGCTTTTCAGGGCAAGCCCACGCCTTTCCAGAGCCCCAAGCGCCGACATCACCACGAGAAGGTGATCTTCGCCAGTCGATCGAGCTGCTTTCCGGGCCGCAAAGACTCGCAACGACCCAAGCTCAATCACCTGTTGCGCGCAAGCCGTCAGATAATCCGCTTGATGCTGACGAGATGACCACCCGCCGCGGCGATACGGCGCAGCGCCTCCGTGGTCGGCTCGATGGCAACCGCCATGTGAAAGGCATTGGCGTGCACCAGCGATCGCTCGTCCCGCACGATCGCCACATGGCCCCTCCAAAAAATCAGGTCGCCCCGCCGCAGGGAAGCGATATCATCGATCGGCAGCGGGGCGCCGAGCGTGTGCTCCTGCATATCGCTGTCACGCGGGCAGGCGACGCCGCTTGCAGCGAGCGCGATCTGCACAAGCCCGGAACAATCGATGCCGAGGCTGGTCTTGCCACCCCACAGATAAGGCACCCCGACGAAGCGTTCCGCGACGGCGACGAAATCCGCCTCCCTGCTCGCGATCGGTGCGAGATGCCGGGTCGGTATGAACAATCCCGACGTGAGATCCGTCAATTCCCCGGACTCATCCCGCTGCGGCATCTTGACTGCGACGCGGCTGCCGAGCGACAGGGCATCGACCGGCGGCGCCTTGATCGAACGGCCCGGAAACACCAACGTACGCAGCGCCGCCACACGGTGCGTCGGCACCGGTCCCGGCGCACGAAGCGCGTTCGCCGGTATCCAACCCACGTAGCCGTCGAACGCGAGCTGTCCCCAGCACCAGCCTTCGCCATTTTCATCGTAGACGGTCACCCGCTCCCCATGCAGAGCTTCGGTATCGAGCGGCGCATCGGGCGTGGGCTCTCGCCGTACTGGCGCCTGGGCGTCGACCACCTCAAGCTCGACGCCTGCCACAAAGCGTGCGGCCGCGACCTTGCCTTTGAGGTGTTGCGCGGCGAGGTCGGGTCTTGCCGGCGTGGTGCGCGGATCAAACTTCATCCGATCCTCCCGCGCCTAAGACTCTGGGCAGGAGGCGCGCGCCGCCGGCATAGCCATAGCGGTCGGCGATGAAGAAGTTTGCAGTACTGCCCTGATTGCGTCGGCATTGCCCACTCTGAAAGAGCCGCCAGGTGATCACCCAACCTTAAACAGGCTGGGCGCGAGAGCCGCCTCGAGGCGGGGGTTATCCGTAGCGCTCGGTGAGGAGCGCGTATAATGCGCGCGCCGCCTGGCATTCACCGCCCTCCGGACGACCCGACTTTGCGACCGGCGTCCAGGCATAGATGTCGAAATGCAGCCATGCCTTGGCGGCCGTCACGAAACGATTGAGGAAAAGCGCACAGATGATCGATCCAGCAAACCCGCTTGCGGCGACGTTGCTCATGTCGGCAACCTTGGAATCCAGCATCTGGTCGTAGGGTCGCCACAACGGCAGACGCCACAGCGGATCGTTCTGTGCGCATCCGTGGCGCGCCACGTCGGCCGCGAGCGCATCATCATCGGTATAGAACGGCGGCAGGTCCGGACCGAGGGCAGTGCGGGCAGCGCCAGTCAGCGTGCCCATGTCGATAAGCACCTCAGGCGCCTCCTCGTCTGCGAGCGCCAAGGCGTCGGCCAGAATGAGGCGCCCTTCGGCATCCGTGTTGCCGACCTCGACCCTCAGCCCTTTACGGGAGCAATAGACATCGAGGGGCCGAAAGGCCGAGCCGGCAATTGCGTTCTCGACCGCCGGGATCAACACCCGAAGCCGCACGTCGAGCTTACGGTCCATGATCATGTGGGCGAGCGCCAACACGCTTGCAGCACCGCCCATGTCCTTTTTCATCAACAGCATGGCGTTATCAGGTTTGATGTCGAGACCGCCCGTGTCAAAGCACACGCCCTTGCCGACCAGCGTGATCTTGCGCGCGGTCGGGTTGCCCCAGTTCAGGTCGATCAGACGCGGCGCCCGCTTGGCCGCGCACCCTACCGCATGGATTAACGGAAAATTCTCGCCCAGCAGGTCGTCTCCCGCGATGACGCGTATTTCGGCGCCATGGAACGTCGCAAGCTTCATCGCAGCGCCCGCCAGCTCGTCCGGTCCCATATCGTTTGCCGGCGTATTGATGAGGTCGCGCGCCAGATAAACCGCCGCGACAATGCGCGACAAATCGGCAACATCGGCCGGGTCAGGCGGTTCCAGTCGCAACTCGGGGCGGGGTTTCCCATAGCGGGTAAACCGGTAGGCGCCGAGCGCAAACCCCAGCGCTGCGAGGCGCGCATCGCGGGGGGCGTTTGCGAACCGGTACGCGCCGCTAGGCAACACGCCCGCCAGCTTGCCGGCAAGGAACGCATCCCCAGGCTTGCCGTCGTCCTCTTGGCCGAACAGAACGCCGGCCAAGGTTCCGTCAGGCCCGGGCAGCAAGGCATGACGACCAGCCGCCGGCTCGAAACCCGAGGCTTCCGCAAACACACAGGCGCCGCGATCGAGCCCGGCGCGGACCTCGCGCCAGCTCGAGGCGTTGACAAACCAGATCGGAACCGTCGCGGCGCTGGCCGGCGCCAGGAATACAGGATGCATGCGCAAGGTCCGCAAATGACTCTGCTCGTGCTAGCACGCTGTTCCGCACAGTTGAAGAAGGATCGATTGTACCCGCGCGGCCAGCAGGGAGGGTCGATGCCTTAAATCCCCGCCGCCGGACCGCTCGCGGCGCGACACGCTGACGCTATTGCCACCTGGTTCCGCCGATTCACGGCAGCGGCAGCGCCGTCGTCGACTTGATCTTTTCCATGGCAAAACGCGACGTGACGTTCTTCAGCGGAATGGCCGCGATGAGCTGCTTGTAGAATCGGTCGTAGCCGTGAATATCCGGCACGATGACCCGCAGCAT